>CAYGHR010000005.1:30359-34259 GCA_964349715.1 uncultured Peptococcaceae bacterium | reverse complement strand
AACACTGGAGCCGGTAGTGGGATTTGAACCCACGGCCTGCTGATTACGAATCAGCTGCTCTGCCACTGAGCTACACCGGCGCAGGACACCCAGAAGCGATGCTTCTGGGTCATATTCCTAGTGGCGGAGCTGACGGGAATCGAACCCGCGGTCTCCGGCGTGACAGGCCGGCATGTTAACCGCTACACTACAGCTCCAATTGGTGACCCCAACGGGATTCGAACCCGTGTCGCCAGCGTGAAAGGCTGGTGTGTTAAACCGCTTCACTATGGGGCCGACGTAACCGATAATACAGCATGCTTTCGGACGTGTCAACGGAAACGGTTGCCGGGCGACAGCCCCCGCATTTCTACTGCGGCTGCATGACCGCACTTTCAAAGCGCCCAAAGTCTTTGCGGAATGTGAGTGTTACTTGTCCTACCGGGCCGTTACGGTGTTTGCCCAGAATTACTTCGATGGGTCCGGAGCCCTCGGCGGCGCCGGGCGGCAAGTCGTGTTTTTGGTAATCCTCGCGGTAGAGGAACATGACGAGGTCTGCGGCTTGCTCGATTTCGCCCGACTCGCGCAGATCAGCGAGTGTTGGCCGCCGGTCGCTGCGCTGCTCTGAAGCGCGGCTGAGCTGCGCAAGCGCCATAACAGGGATTTCCAATTCGCGCGCTAGGGCCTTGATGGTGCGCGTTATCTCGGCTACTTCTTGCTGCCTGTTCTCAAAGCGCTGCGGATACCGCAGGAGTTGCAGATAATCTACAACGATGAGGCCAATGTCTTCGTTCATCTTTAGTCGGCGCGCCTTACTGCGCATTTCCATCACGGAGAGGGCAGGGGTATCGTCAATAAAAACCTTAGCCTCGTTAAGCTCGCGGAATCCTTCCGCAATGCGCACCCAGTCTCTGTCCCCTAATGTGCCGCTTCGCACTGCCTCAGAGCGCACTTGGCTTTCGCTGCACAACATGCGTATGGCTAATTGCTCTTTAGGCATTTCCAGGCTAAAGAACGCGACGGGCACGGCATGGCGCAGCGAGGCATGCAGAGATATATTCAGGGCAAGGGCCGTCTTACCTACGGAAGGGCGAGCAGCTAGGATGACGAGGTCGCCGCGCTGGAAGCCGTGAGTGAGGCGGTCTAGGTCTTTGTAGCCCGAGGGTACGCCGTTTACCGCTCCTCCCGGAGACCTGTTGACGTTAATACGATCGTAGACATCGTGCAAGATGTTCACGAGGGGGGTGAAGTCGCGCGATTCTCGCTGCTGCGCCAGCTTAAAGATGCGTTGCTCGGCCGCGTCTAGCAGCACGGTAGTCTCATTAGCGCCGCTCTGAGCGGAAGCAGCTATCTCGTGTCCGGCCGTGATAAGCTGGCGCAAGAGATATTTGTCATGGATGATTTTGGCGTAGGTTGGCGCATTGCTCACGACGGGCGTCGCCTCTAAGAGGGCCGTCAGGTAGCTTAGGCCGCCACAGTCTTCTAGTTTGCCTGCTTTGTTTAACCTGTCCGCGATGGTGACAAGGTCAATGGGTGTGTTCTGCATGTAGAGGTCAAGCATGACTTGAAAGGTGAGGCGGTGTGCCTCGCGATAAAAATACACCGGCTGCAGGGTAACCGCCAGTGAGATAATTGAGTCCGGATCGAGTAGGATAGCCCCTAAAACCGATTGCTCTGCCTCTAAGTGATGAGGAGGGATTCTTGGCTCGGACATAAGTTACTCCGCGACCACGTCAAGCGTGAGTTTGGCGGCAATCTCCTGGTAGACCTTAACCTCGACAAGGTACCGACCGGCGACCTTAATAGGGTCCTTTAGTTCAATGCGGCGCTTGTCTATCATCAGGCCGCGTGACGCTAGGCCGGAGGCTATATCGGCAGAGGTGACGGAGCCAAAAAGGCGCCCGCCGTCACCTACTTTAGCGGGGATGCGCAGCACCGTAGCCGTAAGCTTCGCGGCCAGCTCCTGCGCTTGGGTCACTTCGCGGGCTCGCTTGCGTTCCTGTGCTTGCTTCTCCTGCGTTATCGCCTTGGTCGCGCTTTCTGTTGCTAGCACTGCGAGCCCGCGGGGCAGGAGGAAATTACGGGCGTAGCCCTCACTGACTTCGACAGTTTGGCCTTTCTTGCCAAGCTCCCTGACTTCTTTAGATAAAATGACTTTCAAGCGAACCCCTCCCCTTGAATTTGCTTCATACGCAAATTCACTTTATCCGCCGCGCGGCGAAATGCTCGCCTAGAGTGGAGAGATCTTCATACCACTCCTCAAGCTCATGTCCTTCGGTGGCATTATGCAGCGCCTTGCGCTCAACTGCCGCTTCAAGCTTCGAAAAGCTGATGCCTAAACGCCGGCCTAAGAGATAGCAGGACATGATCACCCCGGCTAGGGCCGAAGAAACGGCCTCGTCTCGTCCTTTGGGCAACTGCCGAAAGACTTGCGCTACGCCGCTCACAAGTTCCGTTTTAAGCCACTCAATATTGCGAATACTACGCCCAATTTCAAGATCCCGTCCCGTATCCTGCATCGGCAAACACCTCACATAGACTGCTATTTCTATAGCGCCCGCTGTTTTCCCTGCAAAGCAAACGGGGCTTACCCAAACAATTGGGGAGCCCCGGCATAGACCAGAAGGTCTCCGTTACGACGGCTACTTACTCAATGGTGTAGGGTAGAAGCGCAATGTTGCGGGCGCGTTTGACGGCCTCGGTCATCAGGCGCTGGTGCTTGGCGCAGTTGCCGGATATCCGACGCGGCAGAATCTTACCGCGCTCGGTTATAAAGCGGCGTAGCTTGTCGATTTCCTTGTACTCGATGGCTACGGCCTTATCTACGCAGAAATTACACACGCGCTTTTTGGGCTTACGGGTGCGTTTGCGCAAGAAATATTCCTCCTTCTTAAGAGCTAGAACGGAAGGTCTTCGTCGTCAAGGTTTACTTCTTTGGCAGTTTCGTCGTACTCTGGGGGCTTGTCACTAGGTGAGCCTCCCTCGCGGTTTGGAGAACCAAGAAAGCGTACTTGCTCCGCCACGACCTCAGTGTAGGTGCGCTTTTGGCCGTCTTTCTCGTATGAGCGCACGCTGATCCTACCGACAACAGCCACCAGTCGCCCCTTTTTGAGGTACTGGGCACAAGTCTCAGCCTGCTTCTCCCACACCGCGATGTTGATGAAATCCGTTCCGCCGTTCTTGCCACCCCTATCTACGGCCAGCCCAAAAGTGGCGACGGCTGCGCCGGTGTTGGGGGTAAAGCGGAGCTCAGGATCACGAGTGAGTCTGCCAATCAGTATAACCTTGTTTAACACTTATATCGCCTCCGCTAGAATCCCGTCTGTGACTCCCCCGGAATCACAGGGAACACTGAAATTCTCGGGCTACTCGTCTAGGCGAAACACTACGTAGCGAACGATATCTTCGGATATGCGAAACTGCCGCTCTAGCTCTTTGGCCGCGGCGGGTTCTGCCGTGAAGTTGACTAAAAAGTAATACCCTTCACGTTGCTTGTTCACCTCGTAGGCAAGACGGCGCTTGCCCCATTCGGCGAATTTGTCAATTTGCCCACCGTTGTTGGTGATGGCTGTGGTAAAGCGTTCAACCTTCTCTGGCAGCTGTTCTTTAGTAAGCCCGATGTTAAGGATGAACATAGTTTCGTACTTGCGCATTAGCTGCACCTCCTCCCCTTGGACATAAGGCTCCATGTCAATGCATGGAGCAGGGTTGCAAGAACAATTCATTATAGCAGGGGGACAGACCGCAAGCAAGAAAAACGAAGGGGCGAATGGATGAATCGTGACTCATGAATCGTGAACTATGGGGCGGGGCTCACAGTTCACAGTTCACAGTTCACAGATCACGGCTGGGGGTTGGAGGCTGGAGGCTGGGGGCTGGACGCGCTAATAGACTTAATTACTTTCTTGATGTCTTTTTCTA
>CAYGHR010000005.1:25344-30259 GCA_964349715.1 uncultured Peptococcaceae bacterium | reverse complement strand
GCGCTAATAGACTTAATTACTTTCTTGATGTCTTTTTCTAGTTTGACGCGGGGGAGCATAACGCTGTGGGCGCACTTTAGGCACTTAATGCGAAAGTCCATGCCGGTACGAAGCACCTCCCACTGGTTACTCCCGCAGGGATGCTCCTTTTTCAGTTGCAGCACGTCGCCTACAAATAGCTTCATTGGCACAGAACATCCCCCTTTCTTAATATAAGCAGCTGCGCTTAAACGGCAGCTCTATTTAGTCGCGTGGCATAATCACGGTACGGGGATAGGGAGTACGTATGCCCTCGCGGTCAAACGCCAGCTTAACGCGCCGCCTGATTTCTCGCTCTACATTCCACTGCTGCATAGGCTCGGTACGCGCCCACAGCCGAAAGACAACGCCTGCCTCAGTAATATCCGTAATCCCGAGTACCAGTGGCCCCTCTACAACCTCGGGTGTGTCGGCGGTTACCGATTTGGCCACTTCTTCGAGAATTTGCCGCACTCGCTCGGGGTTCTCCTCATGCGCGACTCGGATGTCGACCATGGCTCTTAAGTATCCGCGGTTGTGGTTGCTGACCTTGTCGATAGTCCCGTTAGGGAAAATGTGCAGTACCCCGCTAAAGTCGCGGAGCCGCGTGACGCGCAATCCCACTTCCTCCACGACGCCGGCTACGCCTACGGCCTCAATGTAATCGCCTACCGCGAACTGGTCCTCAAAGAGAATGAAGAAGCCGGTTAAGACGTCTCGCACAAGGTTTTGCGCGCCAAAGCCGACAGCCAGTCCTACAATCCCTGCGCTGGCTATAATCGAAGCGGTGGGCACGCCTAAGGCCTCAACGGCGGTTATCGCGACAAAAAAGTAGATGGCATAGCGCAACACGCTCTTAAGCAGCGCTTCTAGCGTCTTGGCTTTGCGCATGTCGAGTTTCGGGTGTGAGTTTCTGCCGCTAAAGAGATTCGTAATCAAGGTCGTGCCTAGCCGCATAGTGATTATGGCCGCAAACATAAGCAGGGCTAGCCGCAACAGCAAAACAATGAGCGGCATGTAGGGTGACAACACGGGAAACTGCCCTAGGTATTCCTGCAGCGGACCGAGCATCACGCGCTCCTCCTATCTATACGGCAAGTAGGGGTCACCAAGCCTGTGCGGCATACGGTAGGCTTCCGTAAAGGGTGCCTGTGCCTCGCTGAGCATCTTTTCGACGCGCACAAAGTCTTCGCTGCGCAAGGCCAGACAAAGCCCGCAGCTTAGGGTAAGTTCGCGCGGGGGCGGCAGCAACTCATGCCACACCCGTTGCTCTAGCAGCACACTCTCCGCGGCGAGCGCATGGTGTGTCGTGGCGAAAATTAGTATGATCCGCACATTTACACTCCTAGGTTAGAGGCGGTATAGGTTCAGGTGATGCAGTATGGAGAGCAGAAAATCCGCCAATCGCGAGTGCCGGAGATGCTCTGCAAGCAAGGGCGGAAGCAGACCGGTCATCAGGAGTGGCGCGACTATGGCTACCAGTATAGCACAAACCGCTATGCTCTGCGCTAGTCCAAGGATTAGCCCGAGCACGCGGTTGCCTCGCGCTAAGGACGAGGGCAGCGCTTTGACCACGTTGATGCTTACTAGGTTAAGTAGCCATCTCACCATCAGAAACAACACAATAAAGGTCGCTAAATTGAGCACCGCCTTAGCCAAGACACGGCGGGCAGCTAAAGTCAAAGCCTCTACGTCGGCGCTGGTGTCGCGGAGCCACACTTCACGGATGGCTCGCGTTATTGCCTCCGGGAGGTCTGCCTCGGTAAGCCACATGAGCCCGCGCGCAACCTCCGTGCCGGGTCCGGCGGGTAAGGTAATCACCACGTCTAGGACGCCTTCCATGCGCGCGGGGAGATTGGTTGTCGCCAGGAGACTGCTCGCGTAGGGATGGAGGAGTAAGGCCAGCATGAAAGCGGCCATGTTCTTTATCGAAGCTAGCCCTCGACTGCGTCGGTATGCCTGCCCGGACTTTAGGGAAGCGAGCGCCATGACCCCAAGCAGCATCAGGTCGATGAGGCTCACCCTGCTCAGTCCCCCCTTACTTGCACCACTTGACCGTCGTCCCAAATGACGAGATAGTGCACCCCGTCAAGCGTCGCTACGCGGTACGCACCTTGCCACTGATGGGCTAAGCTCCACCTAGGCTCGCCCGCGGCACTTGTTAAAGTGGCGGCGGTGGTAGTACCTATGAATATGTCGCTGCCCGTTGTACTAGGACTGAGTGCGACAAAGGCCTGGCGGCTCCGGTGCTCCATTGTTATCTTGCCGTTTTCGCCAAGAATTACTGCGCGATGTTCTGTCCTGAGATTGAGCACTGATTTTCGCGCTACAGTAAAAATGGGGTTAGTCCCAACATACCCTAGACTTTCGACTGTGCCGGCTGCCTCGTGCCTGAGCGTCATTTGCCCTTGTCGACTAAAGACAAGGATGCTGTTGTCTGCGGTCACGGCCACGCCCTCGCCGTCATCCTTTACGGCGAGGTATCCGGGCCGCCCCTCGAGGCCATGCGCAAACAGCCGCTCTCCGTGGCGGCTGTAGACGGTAAGATTGCCCGTCACATCTTGTGCAAAACTTAAGGACACCACGGCCACGGTGTTGCCGTTCGCCGACATCTTAACGGCAACAGGTTGCTGTTCTGTTAGGTTGTGTCGCCAGGCAAGGTTCCCGAGCGCGGAGTATAAGGCTACCTCCGTGTGCAGTGCCAGCGGGTCTACTTGGGGCACAGTGAAGGCAACAAACACCTCTCCCGTTTGACTGATGGACACCGCCTGTAAAGACCCCGGAATAGCGACCGCTCGGACTAATTTCTGGCGGGCGTGATAAACATAGAACTGCGACCGCCCAATCTCGCCTATAACTAGATGTCGCCCGCTAGAGGCAATGATGGCGTTGTTTACCGGCACCGTTTCTGCCCACTGCTCGTCTCCGAGGGCGCTGAGAAACCTAACCACGGCACGGTCCCCCTGCCTGTGGACGGCCCAGACGCCTGTTTGGGCGTTAGCGATAAAGAGCGGTTGCCCGTGCGCCCGGGCGTCAATCACGGTAACGACGGGCAAGTCTGCGGCGGCAGGCGTCTGCGTCTCTACAGGCGTATTGACACCCGGGCGCAAGAAAAAGATGCTGCTCATCCCCAGCAAGAGAAGAAAGAACAGAATCCACATGTACGGCCTATCCGTGCGTTTAGGCTCGTCGTCGTCCCACACGCTTAATACCCCCCGTTATGTAGATTGCGGCGGCTGCATACACCACCCCTGACCCCCATATACTACGGTAAACGCAATAGGGGGTGGCCAAGTGTCCTTAGGTTCAGTCTGGCCGAGCCTGCGCTCTGTGGAAACTAGAATCCACGTAGACTCACACTGCGCGCGACAGACAATAACCAAGGCCCTGATGCACGTAGTGGGCACCCGCAGGTATGCGGCCTCGCTCGTGGTAGTCTGTATCGGCACAGATCGCTCGACGGGTGACGCCCTCGGTCCCATTATTGGGACTCTGCTTAAGGACAAAAAGCCGCCCGACTTGTGTGTTTACGGCACACTTGAGCAGCCGGTACACGCCACTAACCTGCATGAAGTGACGGCCCCTCTCAGCGCTAGGCACGGCGGCTCCTTTGTGCTGGCTGTGGATGCCTGCTTAGGCAAATCTGAGAATATTGGAGTGATTACCGTAGGCCAAGGCAGCCTGCGCCCCGGAGCAGGGGTGAACAAGGAACTACCTGCCGTAGGGGATGCCTACATTACCGGCGTGGTCAATGTAGGCGGGTTTATGGAGTATTTTGTCCTGCAGAATACCCGCCTCTACCTAGTATATCGACTCGCGCAAACTATAGCGGATGGCATTCTGACGTTTGCTTCTACTTAGGCAGAAGCATCTTGATTTTTTCGCCCGTTATCGCAAACTCCTGCGGCAGATGACCTACCAGCTCGCCGTCTGCCTGTGCCACGAGCGCGTGGGGTGAACTGAGCTTCACACGTTTGGCCTGATGGAAGGCCACCACGGGGTGAGAGACATGGCCGCCGGTCACCACGCGCGGCAAGACCATCAGCAGCCCCACCTTTGAAAGCACCCCAATAATGTAGACGTCGAGCAACCCGTCATCTACTTTGGCAGTGGGTGCGATCATAAACCCACCCCCGAAATAGCGGGCGTTCGCCACCACTACCATCCATGCCTTAGTGGAGACACGCCGTTCATCAAGCTCAACCACCATCTCGCGCGGGGAAAACACGACTAATTGGCGCAGAATAGAGGCCAGATAAGCCGTAGCCCCAGAGAAATAGCGCTTGCCCCATACGTTGGCCATGTGCCCGACTTCGGCGTCAAAGCCCGCCCCGGCTACGTTAATAAAGAAGCGGCCGTTAGTCCTACATAAGTCCACCTCTCGCACATGCCCCCCAAAAAGGACACTGCAGGCCTCAGCGACCTCGCCGTTCTTAAGTCCAAAAGTGCGGCCAAAGTCATTGCCGGAGCCGGCCGGTATAAAGCCAAGCGTCGCCTGCGACCCGGCTATGCCGTTTACAACCTCGTTTAACGTTCCGTCGCCACCCATGGATACTACGACCTCGAACCCCTCGCGGACGGCCTGGCGCGCCAACTCCTCCCCGTGTCCTCGCCTTTCGGTAAAGAAGCTCTTGGCTTTCACGTTCTGTCGCTCTAGGGTTGCCGTTACTTCGGGATACTTCTGCCGGCACTTGCCAAAGCCGGCGGTTAGATTTACGATCAAGGCTATGTCTTGCACGCTGTGTCCTCCAAACAATCGGCCCAAAGCGCGTTGGCTTTGGGCTCTCTGCTACTCCTTTTTCGTGGGGCCGGCTTGCCCTTCGGCGGTGTGCATTCGACATTGCCCCTGAAAGACGGCGCCGTCAGCTATTATGATCTTGCCTACTTCTATGTCGCC
>CAYGHR010000005.1:17890-25244 GCA_964349715.1 uncultured Peptococcaceae bacterium | reverse complement strand
CGCAGGGGGTTAACAGCTTGACCATTGACGCGGACTTCATAGTGAAGATGTGGGGCGGTAGAGCGCCCGGTGCTGCCAACTAGGCCAACTTGCTGCCCTTTGGTCACCTGCTGTCCCACGCGCACATTGATGCGGTGCAGATGGGCGTAAACCGTACTCATGCCGAAGCCGTGATCGATAAATACGGCATTGCCGTATCCCCCGTTCCAGCCGGCCACGCGCACCACCCCGTTGGCGGCGGCAAAAACTGAAGTGCCGCGGGCGGCAGCGATGTCAACCCCTTCGTGGTGCTCCCAAGAACCGCCGAACGGGGAGCGCCTGCGGCCAAAGCCCGATGTTAACTCGCCGTCGGTGGGCCAAAGTGACGGAGTCGCAGCCTCGCGTCGGCGCTGCAGTTCAACCTTGCGCTCGAGGTCCTGTAGGCTGTCTTCGGTCTCGGGGATGGCTTCTTTGATTTCCTCTATGCTCTGCTGCGTGCGTAAAATGGTGGCGGCTAAGCTCGTCCCCCGGTTTAGGAGGCTCAGGCGTGAGTCGCGCTCGGTGCCTAGGGTTTCTGTCGGGCGCGTTGCGGTGGAAGTCGCGGCAGCGGGAGTAAGCCTCATCATCGTGCGAATGGAGTTGTCGAGGGCCTGAATCTCGGTTAGCTGTCCCTGTAGCTCGGTAGTTTGCCGTGCGAGAAACAAAATATGCTCCTGTTGCTGCCGGTTTTCTGCTAAGAGGCCATGGTAGTTGGCCAATTGCAGCTTGGTCTGGCGCAAGGAGTAGACCAGACTAATAGAGCTAATCAACAGCACAATGAGGGCAATACCTGCCCACTGCACCGAGCGCTGCGACAAACGAAACGCGTACGGCTCCTCGTGGCCGTGGGGGATAATCATAATGGTGAATTCTTGCCCTAGCCCAGTACTTGGACTCTTTGGTTTAGGGTGCAATACCACCACTCCTCTCTCATCGCAGGAGTATCTTTCGCCGTCCGCAGCGTGAATCCTCCCGAAAATCACAGTTTGATTACATTTTTTTAGTTTTAGTTTTACTCCTAGCTTGCGTAACTGCTGCAATCTCCTCACCACTTAAAGGAAAGGTCGACAGTCCCTCCACAATGGGCTTAGCGTAAACTCTCGCCTCCGCTCTGCCGTAGAGGGAGCTGATTACTACGCCGCTGCCGTGGGCATCTAGCAAGGCGAGGGCAAAGCTCATCTCTCCCCCGGTATCGCTGTAGGCATTAAACCTCACCAAGCCCACTTGCTGTACGGCGAAAGGCAGTTTCTGCTCAAGCTCGCGCAGATTTCTCGCCTGGGCGAGGCTGTCTCCCTCTAAGCGCACTGTACGCTCGCCTAGGCTCATCAACAGCGACTCGAGGTTCCCCCCTGTGGCGCCCGTCATAAACGTACGGTACATGCGCCTGGCCGCCCTGAACTCGCGCATTGCGTAGACGGAAAGGGCTATGGCAAAAATCGCCAACAGCAGCACGACCAATGTAGAGAACTCTGTGGCAGTAAGGTAGTTCACGCTCAAACCTCCTCAACAAAGTCTAAGGCCTAGTCCACCCGCCCCCGCGCGGTAACCGGCCACACCTCGCCGCCATCTTCCACATACAGGCTATCGGCGAGATTCACGGTCACACAGGCATGGTTGGGGATAATACTCAGTTCTGTGCCTAGGGGCGGGACTGCTTGCGCGCTCACCACTACCCCATGCTCCTCGGACAGACGCTCAATAGTCAGCTCGGGATGACCTAGGACTGTCCCAAAGCCAGTGACAATGCTCGTCCCGTGGGCTCCCTTGTCTAGGCCCAACACTTTGCTGCCTGCGTCGATAACACAGCGAAAGTCGGTAGGTCTGCTCACGACAGTAGCCCGCACATAGAGAGCGCACGCCGCTAAAGAAGCTACTCCTAGGCCTACCTGTATGGCGTCGTAGAATACATAATTGCCGGGTCTTATCTCGGTGACACCCGGCACCTGTAGATTGTGCAGAGCGGTGGGTGTAGAGCCGGTACTGACCACTTCCAGAGAGCATCCCAGTCGCCGGAGTTCATGCGCTAAGTCGGTCATAACTCTTGCTTCGTCCAGCCCTACGGCCGCCACGCGGTCAGGCGACGCGCCATAGACATGGCCGGCATGCGTGAAAATCCCTTTGAGGCGCAGGGATGGCAATCCCATCAGGGCGCGCGCGAGAGCGGGTGCATCTTGTGGCAGCACCCCGCATCGCCTAAGTCCCGTGTCGACCTCAATCAAAACATCCAGCGGCTGCACCTCACAAAAATACTGGGCCAGATGACTGGCGGCGGAAAAATCGTCTATGGCCACCGATACCCTAACACGTTTCGCCAAATTAGCCAAGCGACTTGATTTCTCTGTGCCGACTACTGGATAGGCTATGAAGATGTCCGTCGCTCCGCTTCTAGCCATAGCTTCAGCTTCGCCTAACTTAGCTGTAGTAATTCCTATGGCGCCGGCTGCGAGTTGCATATTCATTATCTCGCTGCACTTGTGTGCCTTTATATGCGGCCGCAGCTTCACCTGCGCTTTATCTGCCGCCGATTGCATGGCACGGATGTTCTGCTTTAGCTTCTCTTTGTTTAGCATGAGGCGAGGGGTAGACACGCAAACCATTCCTTTCCAGTAGATGCGTCGGATATTGTCTTAACGGCGGTACACACTATTGACGGATAATAGTGGGCCGAGGTGAAGACGATTTTGACCACACCACAAACCGTCTACTTAGTTGCCGTTGCCATGTACGTCGTGCTTTTTCTTATGTTTTGCCGTTTCTTCCTCTGGAAGCGCTACAGCGAGGGCCGCTACTGGCGTGTGAGACCTGCTTTGAACGAGGCGGGCATTCTGGCACTTGCCGAAAAGAACGGCAAAGAAATCCCCTTCTTCTCTATCTTAGTCCCTGCCCGCAACGAAGCGCAAGTGATTGAGAAAACCGTTAGGCACATGCTTGCCCTTAATTATCCCAAAACGGCCTACGAAATAGTAGTGGTTACGGACGAAAAGGAAGCCCTAGATAGTGCGCGCCTGCGCCCTATCATCATACGCGACAGCTTGGCCTTTATGTGCGGCAAGATGCCGGAAGAAGCGCGTCGCACAGACGTGCGCGTGCTCACGCTTGGAGTGCTGAGTGAACTGGCCCTGCGAGAGTACCGCACGCGTGACCTGCGCGACCACGCTTGGCTTACCCCGCTCGTGTTAACGCAGGGGGATAAGAGTCGTTGTCGGGACATTATCGCGACATTAGCGGGTGACCTAATCGCTGCACGCGGGCGCCTAAGTGTCGGCAGGGTATTCTGCCTGCTGCGGCGTGCTTTCCCGGAGTGTGACGACAGGGAAGTCTCTCGCCTATACCCTAATTACCTTTGCTTGACTCTGCCGGTGGTCGCGGCCTTCGCGCGCCTTTGTGGCGAACGCGACGAACGCCTGTTGCGGTCAGTCTTTACTTTTACTACCAAGGCCAACCATCGCGTCACGCAGGACTTGCTCTCAAGCTTTACCGCACTGATTGCGGACAACATGCTAAGCAGCTTGCGGGACATCGTAAGCAGGGGAGAGGGGGAGGAGGTGGTTTTAGGACTGTATGAGCATTGTTTTCCTACTACGCAAGACGTACTGGCCCGGATAGAGCAGGAAATCAGCTCGCACTGCCCCACGCTCAAACACCTTTCGGTTCCCTTTGACTACGACGGAGAGTATCCGGGGAGACTGACAGGAGTCGTCGTCCCTTCAACGAAAGGGCGGGCGCTAAACTACGCCCTCGCGCGGAGCGTTTCGGACAAGACTACCATATGCGGCTTTTACGATGCCGAAAGCCGACCCGAACGCGATGTTTTGTTGTACGTAGCTCACAAAAAACTTACTAACAGTGGCACCGCGATTTGGCAGGGACCTGTTTTCCAGGTGCGCAACTTCTACGAGATGGGCCCCTTCAGTAAGATCGCCTCTCTCTATCAAGCCGTGGCCCACGACTGGTACTTACCCGTGGTATTTCGTCGACTGCCCTTTGCGGGGGGAACTAACTTGTATGTGGACTACGACCTACTGGTCAAACTAAAAGGATTCGACCACAAAATCCTCACCGAGGACCTTGAACTCGGCACTCGAGCCTACCTTACTACGGGCGCTTGGCCCGATTATCTGCCTTACGCCAGCAGCGAACAAACCCCTCCTCACTTCAAGTCGTTTTTTAAACAGAGGCTGCGCTGGGGCACAGGGCACTTGCAGGTGCTAGATAAAGTCCGACACACAGAGGGGTGTAAGTATCGCAAGGCTAGGCTTCTTCGTCAACTGGCGTTAAAAGGCCCTGTGGAATGGACATTCTACCAGGCGGTAACGCTGTTGCCGCCAGCCATGTTGCTTTTGTACTGGACCGGCAACGCTGACCCCAGTGTGTTGCCGGGAATGTACCGCATGGTGCTCAATACCTTGAGCCTAGTTTACATCAGTTTTACGTTCTATGCCTTCTACCGATACTACACCCACATCGACCGCACCAGCCGCCCCTTGACTTGGTACGGCAATGTGGGTGTGGCCATGGAGCTATGCTTCCTGCCCTTTGCCGCCTTTTTCTTCCCCGTGCCTTATACTAGCGCCATGGTGCTAAAAGCGGTGGGGAGGCACCCCACCGCTTGGACCAAAACACCGCGCACACAAGAATAGCTAAGCGACATTCATGAGTCCTGATTCATGATTCCTGTTCGCGCCCCTAGCACTCTCCCTTTGGAGCTTGGGCGTAAAACTGGCTTAGCTTCTGTTCTACGAGATGAAACATTGAGCCGCTTGGGTACTCACCCGCTGCGTCACGTTTGCCGGCGGGCATGCCGGTTAGTACCTCTATTCCCTCTTCGATGGTCTGCACTGCGTAAATGTGAAAGCGCCCGGCCTCGACCGCCTCCAGCACTTCGCTGTGCAACATGAGTTGGCGCTTGTTTTGGGCGGGGATAAGCACCCCTTGTGCGCCGGTTAGCCCCTGCTTTGAGCACAGGCGGTAGAATCCCTCGATTTTCTCGTTGACGCCGCCAATCGGCTGAATCTCACCTTTTTGGTTAACGGAGCCCGTCACAGCAAGGCCTTGTTTAATCGGCACATCAGCGAGGCTTGACATTAACGCGTAAAGCTCTGCGCTCGAGGCGCTGTCCCCATCTACACCGTCATAGGACTGCTCGAAGCACAGCGTGGCAGTAAGGGTAAGGGGGAACTTTTGCGCGAACTTAGCCCCTAAGTACCCGCCAATGATCAACACGCCCTTGTTATGTATCCGCCCGCTTAATTGCGCTTCCTTCTCAATGTTGATAACTCCCTTTTTGCCGGTGAAGGTGTTGACGGTGATGCGCGCGGGCTTGCCGAAGGAGTAGTCGCCCATGTTAAGCACGGCCAGGCCGTTTATCTGTCCTACCGCCTCGCCCTGTACATCCATGAGATAGGTGCCGTCGGCAAAGAGCTCGTGAATCTTCTGCTCATACTTGTCGGCGCGGTAGCGCTTTTCGCTTAGCGCCTTAGTGATATGGCGCTCCTCCACGAGTGTCGCTTGCTCTAGAGCCGCCCAGGAATTGGCCTCCGCGAGGAGCTCTACGATGTCGTTAAAGCGGGTGCTAAGCTTGTTTTGGTTTTCGGCGAGGCGTGAACTGTAGTCGATGATCGCCGCTACGGCACTGCGGTGAAAATTCCTAAGCCCTCTGTCGCGGCAATGTCGGCTGATAAAGGCCGCCATCTTCATGATGTTTTCGTCTTGCCGTGCCATTTCGGTCTCGAAATCCACTTTAATCTTAAACAGCTTGCGGAAGTCTTCATCGTGGCGGTACAGCAACATGTAGATGTCGTAGCTCCCGATAAGAATCACCTTGACATCTAGCGGTATCGGCTGTGGCTTAAGCCCCGTGATGACGCCGCTGCTGCCATCGGGCACGTTCTCCACTCTTGCTTGCCTGTTCTTGACCGCGCGCTTTAAGGCTTTCCAGGAATGTGCGTTACTAAAAAGGTCTTCCGCCTGTAAGATAAGGTAGCCGCCGTTAGCGCGATGTATCGAGCCTGCTTTTACCTTGGTTAGATTGGTGATGAGGGTGCCCATACTGGGCTGAAACTCCAGCATGCCGAAAAGATTGTAGTAGCTGGAGTTCGTTTCAAAGACGACTGGTGCGCCCTGAATGTGTTCGTTATCAACGAACAAGTTTACTCTATACTTGATATCCCAGCCTTCTTTGTTCTGCGCGCGCAACCCCGGCGCCTTGTCATCCTCTTGCTGGCCGTCTTCTGGATAGAAATGGCGCAAGTGCTTATATATGTCCTGCTCAAGCTGTGTGAGATACTTCTGTGCGGGTTCGTTGCCGTCGAGTTTCTTACGAATGGCGTCTAACAGGGGGAAGACAATGGAGGCACCTGCCTGGCGCTCTAACGCCTGCAGTTTCTCCTGCACTTCGCGCTCTAGTGTTCCGAGCTCCTCAAAGAGGGGCTCGGCATCTTTTTGGTAGCTTTGGATGCGCTGATTAATGCGCTCTAGCGTCGCCGCATCAAGCTCTTGCAGGCGTTGCTCATTTATGGGCTGTCCGTCAAGGGTAGGAATGGTTACGTAGCCTTTGCCGGTAGGCTTAAAGAGTAACTCCTGCGACTTTGCCAGTGAACTGAGTTTCTCAAGGACCGCCATGGACTGGCTCTGAAACTGCTGCACCGCTTCATTGCGTAAATTTCTAAATTCGTCGCTCTCAAAGGCCTTGGGAACATCTTCTCTAATGCGGGCAATAAAGGCCTCGACGTCCTCTTTGAAACGCGAGCCGGCCCCCGGGGCAAAGGCTATAGCCATGGGGCTATCCGGATGCTCGAAGTCATAGACGTAACACCAATCGCTAGGGGTGGGCTGCTCTTTGGCGCGCTCGGCGACGATGGACCTCGTGTAGCTGTTGCGCCCGGTGCCGGTGATGCCCATGAGGTAGATGTTATACCCTTCCTCGGTCATACGCAGGCCAAAAGCCAGGGCATTCGCCGCTCTGTCCTGCCCGATAATGCCCTCTAGCGGCGGCACCTCGGCCGTAGTCTCAAAGGCAAAGATGGATTCGCTCGGCGTCGCTTTGAGGTCCCGTAGAGAAAGTATCTCGATCACGTTCCCGCTCCTCTCTCACTGCTTGTAAACCAATTGTCACACAGTTTGCGCCTTCTGCCAAGAAGCAGAAGGGACGGATCTTGTGCACTTCGCACTTAGCACTTCGCACTTAGCACTTCGCACTTAGCACTTCGTGATATTTCTGCTGAGAGCTGAGAGCTGTGCGCCCCACACCCCGGTCACGATTCACGATTCACGAGTCAAGAGTCACGAGTCAAGAGTCACGAGTCAAGAGTCACGAGTCAAGAGTCACGAGTCAAGA
>CAYGHR010000005.1:0-17790 GCA_964349715.1 uncultured Peptococcaceae bacterium | reverse complement strand
TCAAGAGTCACGAGTCAAGAGTCACGAGTCAAGAGTCACGAGTCAAGAGTCACGATTCGCCTACGTACAGCGGGGGAGCAAGACATCACGGCGCGTCAAGTCGGCGTAGGTTTCGCGGGCAACAATTACCTGAGCCGCTCCATCTTTGGCCAGCACGATGGCCGGACGAGGCAGGCGGTTGTAGTTGCTGGCCATGCTGTAGGTGTACGCACCGGTTGTGTTTACAGCTAAGAGATCGCCGCTTTGTACTGGGGGCAAAGGGTGATCCCAGATTAGAATATCTCCGCTCTCACAAGCTTTGCCGACCACCGTGTAGCTCAGACTCCCCGGTTCATCACAGCGGTCTGCCAAACAACAGGTATACTTGGCTTGGTACAGGGCGACGCGGGGATTGTCGGCCATGCCTCCGTCGATACTTACGAATGAGCTCCCTTGGGGCGTATGTTTAATGGCCCCTACGCGATAGAGCGTGGTGCCCGCGGGACCGACAATAGAGCGCCCGGGCTCAACGGTGAGGCGCGGGGCAATTTTTAACTCGTCCATATGTGTTTGGGCGGTGTCAAGCAGCAGGGCGCACAGCTCTTCGATGGTAACGTTTCTGTCCTGCGCGGTATACTGCACAGCAAGGCCCCCGCCTAAGTTTAGCTCGAGCGGCACCCGCCTATGTAGGGCTAAGTAACGGCGCACACCCGTAAACAGCGCCTCTACCGCCCGCGCAAAGGCAGTTAAATCCGTAATCTGCGAGCCGATGTGGCTGTGAAAGCCGCACAGCGCAAGGCTAGGTTCGTTTAGGGCATCGGCCACTAGGCTATCGAGATCTTGGCTGCCTAGGCTGAGCCCAAACTTGGAGCCAAAATGACCTGTCATCACATAGGGGTGCGTCGCGGCATCGACGCCTACGGCAACACGCAGGAGAATGTTGACAGGCCTTTCGCTTCGCCTGGCGATTTCTTTTAAATGCCTGTACTCGTAGGCATTGTCCACTACTATTGAGCCTACTCCCGCCGCAACCGCCATGCTCATTTCGGCCAGAGATTTATTGTTGCCGTGAAAGTATATTCTCTCGGCCGGGAAACTGGCTTCGAGAGCGGTATAGAGCTCGCCCCCGGACACTACGTCGAGGTACAGACCCTCCTCTGCCGCGATTTGGCACATGGCCAGACACAGAAAGGCCTTGCCGGCGTAAGCCACCCGGTTGTTGTTGCGGGCAAAACTCGCGATATACCGCCGACAATTATCGCGGATAACGTCCTCGTCATAGCAAATAAGGGGTGTGCCATACTTCTC
The DNA here is from genome assembly GCA_964349715.1 of uncultured Peptococcaceae bacterium. Taxonomy (GTDB): domain Bacteria; phylum Bacillota; class UBA994; order UBA994; family UBA994; genus UBA994. The sequence continues at coordinate 16,503 of CAYGHR010000005.1, read as the reverse complement.
TGCGAGCTCTCCCGCATCACACCCTCCGATTAACAAACGCTGCGCTTTCAATGTGCATGCCGCCTTTCGCTAGGGAATATTGCTGCAAGGAGCTAGGCGTGGCCCGCTGAAGCAAAAGGCTCCGTCCCTTTTGCTTCCCAAGTGTGAATCTCCCGTTCGCTGCCAAGGACGAAGTGGCCGGGGCGGGCTTCTGTCCACTGTGGTTTCTCCCGTGAGTAGTCGTGCTGGGAGGGGTCATAGGGGAGGGGCCTGCGCTTGCGCTGTTCCACGGGGTTAGGCAGGGGAACGGCGGAGAGGAGGGCCCGCGTGTAAGGGTGCAGTGGGTAGGAGAAGAGCTCCTCAGTTTCAGCGAGCTCGACGATTTTACCTTTGCTGAGTACGGCCACGCGGTCGGTAATAAACCTCACTACGGAAAGGTCGTGCGCAATAAAAATATAGGTCAGGCCTTTCTCCTGCTGCAAAGACGCCAAGAGGTTTAGGATTTGTGCGCGGATAGAGACATCAAGCGCGGAAATGGGTTCGTCTGCGATGATTACTTCCGGGTCCATAATTAGGGCCCGTGCCACGCCGATGCGCTGTCTTTGCCCGCCGGAAAACTCGTGCGGAAAGCGCGAGGCAAATTCCGGCAAGAGCCCGACCGCCCGCAGGCACTCCTCGACTTTGGACTGCCGCTCGGCTTCGTCACGATAGGCACGGGTATTGTAGAGCCCCTCCGACACTATGTAGTCTACCTTGGCTCTTTCATTAAGCGACGCCATGGGGTCCTGAAAAATCATTTGAATGCGCCGCGTGACTTCGGCGTCAAGTTCAGGCGTAATCTTGCCGCTGATGCGCTGGCCTTTGAAATAGACCTCGCCGCTGGTTGCTGCGTTGATGCGCACGATAGTGCGCCCGATGGTAGTTTTGCCTGACCCTGATTCACCCACCACCCCCAGTGTCTCGCCTCGCCACAGCTTGAAGCTGACATCGTCGACGGCAGTAAGCGACAGTCGCGACCCTCTCTGGTTAAACACGACGCTGAGGTTCTTTACCTCCAGCAAGACTTCGCGGTCCGTCATGCGCGCATCCCTCCTCCAGTGAAATTAGCCCTGAGGTGTTTGATGGCGGATGGAGGCTCCACGGCGGGAGCGCGCGGGTCTAGCAGCCATGTTTTGGCATAATGAGTGTCACTGACTCTAAAAATGGGTGGCCGGGCGACAAAGTCTACCTTAAGGGCGAGCGGATTGCGCGGCGCAAAGGCATCACCGACAACTTCATTAAACAAACTGGGGGGTGTTCCGGAGATGGAGAAGAGCGGCTCGCCCTTGACGCCTAGCTGCGGCAGACTAGACAATAGCGCCCAAGTGTAAGGATGCTGGGCGTTGTAGAAGATTTCGTCCACTAGGCCACATTCAACAATGTCCCCGGCGTACATTACAGCCACTCTGTCCGCGACGTGAGCCACGACGCCAAGGTCGTGTGTGATGTAGATGACCGTTAGTTTGTGTTTCTCTTGCAAGCGACGGATTAGCTCGAGAATTTGGGCCTGAATCGTCACATCCAGCGCGGTAGTCGGCTCATCGCAGATCAGGAGCCGCGGCTGACAGGCCATGGCAATAGCAATGACCACTCTTTGCCGCATACCCCCGGAAAACTCGTGCGGATATTGCCGGAAACGTTCCCGCGGCGAAGGTATGCCGACTTCGGCCAAGAGCTCGACGGCGCGTTCCCTAGAGGCTGCACCGCTCAGGCCTTGGTGTAACCTCACGGTCTCTTCTATTTGCATACCTACGGTTCTAAGAGGATTGAGGGCGGTCATGGGGTCTTGAAAAACCATGGCGATTTTCTTGCCGCGGATGCGCACCCATTCCTTTTCGTCTTTAAACGTAGCGAGATTTTCGCCCTCAAACAAGATCGAGCCGCTGTCAACCCAACCGTTAGCGTCGAGCATGCCGACAAAGGTCTTAGCCAGGACCGACTTGCCCGAGCCGGATTCGCCAACGATGGCTAAGGTCTTGCCCTGCGGAACATCCAAGGAAGCCTCGCGTATGGCCGTCAACATGCGCCCGCGCAGGCTGAATTTTACAACCAAATCTTGCACCGAAATAAGGTTTTCTGTCATTTGGTCCCCTCCAGCCTCTAAGTGTGATTGCGCGGGTCGGCTGCGTCGGAGAACGCGTTGCCGATGATATAGAAGGAGATAGTGATTAGTGAGAGTACGACGGACGGGAAAATGAGCTGATACCGCATCGCCGGCACCATCATGAGTTGACGCCCTTCATTGACGAGGTTGCCCAGTGAGGGAATGTGTAACGGCAAGCCAAGGCCAATGTAGGAGAGGAAGACTTCGGAGGCGATGGCTGCGGGTATGGTGAGTGCGAAGCGTAGCATGATCACTGAGACAAGGTACGGCAGAATGTTCTTAGTGATAATGCGCCCGGTGGGAGTTCCCAAGCACCGGGAAGCCAAGTTGTATTCGCGGTCGCGTATGATTATGACCTGGGTGCGCACAAAGCGTGTCATGGACACCCAGCCTAAGGCACACATGGCGATAATCAGCGTGGTCACGCTCGGGCGGAGCATATAAGCCAGAAGAATCATGACAATAGTGGTGGGGATATTGTCCAGCACATTGTAGATCTCGGTCATGACCCTGTCGACGCTGCGCACATATCCCCAAATCGCGCCGACAATTATCCCGAGTGACGTGTTCCAAGTTGCCACCAAGAGGGCGATCAAGAGCGAGGTGCGGGTACCGGCCCATATGCGTGCCCATAAGTCCTGTCCTATCGAGTTGGTGCCGAACCAAAACTCGGCGCCGGGCCGGATGTTGCGCACATGCCGAAAGGTGTCTTGGTTGATGTTTATCAAGTTGGGGTCGCGTTGGCCCGGAAGGAAGGGCTGGATAAGGGTGAAAGTGAGGAGCACGCCGAGAATAGTCAAGGCGATGACCGCCTGCCTGCCCTGCAGAAACTTGGTGACGGTGGCACGCCAGTAGGAGTAATGGGAATAGCCGGTGCGTTCGCCGGCGGCCTGATCAAAACTCGCGAAGTTAAAGAGCTCGGGCCCGAGGTCTTGTATGTCAAAACGCGCCATCAACGTGCCCCCTCTCGTTTCTCGAGCCGAATGCGCGGGTCAATAGCCGCCAACAGCACATCTCCTAAGAACAAGCCGAACACCCCTATGGTGGAGTAAATGAGCACCAAGGATTGCACGAGTGAGTTGTCTTGGCGGCTGATAGCGTCAATGAGCAGGCCGCCCATGCCGGGAATCGAGTACAGCGATTCAATGAACAATGAGCCTGCTATCGTCATCAAAATGGTAGTCGGCAGGTGCTGGGCCAGCGGTACAAAGCCATTGCGCAAGACATGCCTAAACATGACTTGGGTGTTGGAAAGGCCCTTCACACGTGCCAGCTTTATATAGTCGCGGTTCAGCTCGTCAACCATAAAGCGACGCAGCCAAAGAGCATAGCTGGCAATGCCGCCCAAAGACATGCTCACCGCCGGCAGTATCCAACTAATCGGACGCGCAGCGTCAAAAAGGATCGGGACCTTGAGGTAGTAAGTGACATAGAGCTGTATAAACAAGAGATACACGACTGCCGGCACAGCGTTGATGAGTACTACGTAGGCCCCCCCGAGGTGGTCTACCAGCTTGTCCTTCTCTCGCGCTTGAAAGATGCCAAGCAGCAGTCCGAAAGTCAAGGAGAGAGCGAGCGATGCCAGACCAAAGGCCAGCGAGTAAGGTATACGCGGCGCGATAATCTCGGTAACCGGGATATGAGGTCGCAAGATGATAGAAGTACCGAGGTAGCCTCGGGCCAGATCTCTGTAGAAGTTTGTGAGTTGCACAAACCACGGGTCAAGCAGCCCCATCTGGTCGAGAATGGCTTCGCGCTGAGCCGGTGTCAAGCGGTCATACCCGTCGCCGAAGTAGCCTTCAACCGGCAAAAGGCGCATCAGCAAGAACACAAAGGTGATGACAATCAGTACCGTGACTAGCGACTGCAGACCTCGCCGCAGCGCGTATTTAAGCAGGTATATGGTACTCCCTCCTCTGAGAAACATGGCAAGGGATGAGGGGTCGCAGCCGCGACCCCTCATCTGCCTTACGAATTAGGGTCTTTATTGTCCCCAACGCTTGAGTTCTGCGGCGCGTTCGCGCTGCCACCTAGCTTCGGCCTCATCAAACTGGGCCATGTTCATGGGGCGCTCGAGAACGATTTGGCGCTTGAAGCTTAAGCCCGCTACGCCAAAGGGCGCGTAGGCACCGGTGAAGGGATGCAGCCGCGAGGCTACGTATCCGCCGCCGCCACGGCGATAGGGGATTACGTAGGCGTTGTCGATAAGGTAGGCTTCGGCTTGCGCAAAGAGCTCAAAGCGCTTGCGCAGATCTACGAGTTCTGCTCGCGCCGCGGCAATGAGTCTTTCGTAGGTCCCATCGTAGCCTTGTGCCATATTGATCGGGCTATAGGTGTTGCCAGGCATAAAGGGATCCACATAAGTTTCGGGGTCGCCGAAGTCCGGGCCCCAGTTTACTTCTTGGAACGCGTAGTTGCCTGCGCGGCGGGTGGCGTCAAGGAAGCCGGTGGGCGGGAAGCCTACAGGCACCACATCGATAAACCCTCTGCCCAGCAAGGTTTCTAACTGCTGCTCCATTACTTGCACGCGGTTTACCCAGTCGGGCGAGCCGGTGTTAAAGGGCATCATCATGCGGATGGGGAAGGTGGCGCCCTGAGCCCTGAGCTCGACCTGCGCGCGATTCCTAAAGTCTAGGGCCAGCCTGCGGTCAAAGAAGGTGGCTGTGCGTAGCCTCGAGAGCGGGGGAAGCTCCGTGTAGTCTACCCCTCCCACGGTGACAAAGCCGTGCGGCACTATGGTGTTCTGTAGTTGACGCTCAGGATAATAGGGGTCAAAGGTCAGCATGGCGGCCACGCGGTCGAAACCGTGGAATATGGCCTTGCGGAAGTTCTCGTTGTTTACGGCGCGGCGCCAGTTGTCGGGTTCGTGTTGAGCCGGGAACTTCGGGTCGAAGTTAAAGGCAAACCAGAAAGAGAAGTTGCCGACTGCCGCAGGTCTGACTAGGTCCTTACGCGCGGGGTCCTGCAGCCATCCGTCGAGTATGGCTATGGGGATAGGTGCTGAGGTAATCTCGCCGCGGAAGAACATTTCCGGCGCAAGGGCTGCGGCTTCTCGGTTGAAGCGGTAGGTGAGCCTTTGGATGTGCACGTTAGCGCGGTCCCAATAGCGCTCATTCCTGATAAATTCACGCCCCTGTTGCGGCAGATGGCTGGTAAGTATGTAGGCGCCGTTGTAGAGCAGGGTAGTGTGGTCAGTGCCAAAGCGCGTGCCTGCCTCCGCTAGGAAGCGCCCGTTGGCGGGGAAAAAGGGGACGTAGGTCAACATGCTCATAAAGTAGGGCACGGGGCGGCTTAACGTATATTCGACGGTATGCCGGTCGACCGCGCGAATGCCCACGGTGGAGAAGTCGGTGGTGCGCCCATTGAAGAAATCCTCCGCCCCTCTAATCACGCGCCACACAATATTGGCGGTACGCGAGGCGTTAGCGGGAGTCAGTACATAGCGCATAGCGTCGACAAAGTCCTGTGCGGTTGTTTCCGCATACTCGCGTCCGTCCCAAGTCATCCACTGTACGCCTTGTCGCAAAGTGAAGGTGTAGGTCAAGCCGTCAGGGGAGATGCGCCAATGGCGAGCGAGCGAGGGGTAAAGGATGCCGAACTCGTCATACTGCACGAGTGCGGATACGGTGTTAGCCGCGATAACGTGCTCGGCGGTAGTCGCGGTCACGAGATAGTTAAGCGTTGTTAACTCGCCCGAGTACACCGTGTTAAAGTCCCCAAAAGTGCGCGGTACCGGGCGCGGAGTTAATGGCGTGTGGGTAATGACTACGGAGTGAGTCGCATCCACCCATTCCACACTCGCACCTAGGCTCTCGGCTACGAAGCGGAGCGGTACCATGGTGCGCCCCTGAATAATTACGGGAGCCACATCGAGGTTAATCTCTGTGCCGGTACGCCAAGCGCGGGTGTTGCCCGGCTGTAGGAGCACAAAAGAGGGTCCGTAGTAGCCCGCGACCGTATTAGCGCGTTCGTCCCACTCCACTTGTGCACCGAGCGCCTCAAAAATAACGCGGAAGGGGACAAGTGTGCGTCCGTTGCGGATTACGGGAGCTACGTCCGTTGTCAGGGGTCTGCCGTTTAGCGTGAGTGCGATGGGGCGATTAGCTTCTACAATCACATGGACTTGTGTGGAGGCCAAAAAGAGCGCTAATATCAGAGCTACCGTCGCAATTCTCTTCAATCTTACTTCTTCCCCCTTTTCTTTAAGTGGTCGCCACAACTTTGCCGACATCCCAGTAGGTCCTTCACCCCTCCTTTAAGCGCGTTTTTGTCATCTTCTATCATGTACGCTACGGATTATGAAATTTCCTGCTATTCTGACTCGTAAAGACGACATTTTTTTCATCACAAAAAGCCCTCCTAAAAGGAGGGCTTGCAGTAAAGAGCTCGGTGTAGTTGCGCTTAGCCCTGAAAGATGTCCGCTAAGCCGACCCTGAGCCCAGCAAAAAAATACGATGCCAAGACGTCGTCCTGTTTATAGGACGCGTGTTCATCAACGGCGAAATCGCTAAACCCATAAATCATAACTGTTCGCTTATCGGGATCAACCACCCAAAACTCCCTGACTCCGGACAGCATGTACGTGTTGAGTTTGTCCACCATGTCTTTAGAGCGGGTGCTCCGAGAAAGAATCTCTATACATAGGGTCGGCGTGCCCATATAACGGCCCTTTTCGTTGACCGCCGTCTCTAGATCGCAGGCCACAAGCAAATCAGGTTGCATCACATCCGGGGTCTGAAAGCCTTGTTTGTTAAAGTGCACGTCAAACGGCGCGTAAAATACTTTGCACTTACCATCCTTTAGGTATGACCGCAATACCACATGCAAGTTGCCCGAAATATCCTGATGGAAGGTCCCGGGTGAAGATAGGAGCACAATTTCGCCGTTGATATACTCCATTCTGAGTTCACTTTTTTCGTAAATCTCCATGAACTCCGCGTAGGAGACCTTCTTCCCGCCGTAGCTGTAGTCGAGAGATCGTTCCTTAACCGTAAAATAGCGCTCAATGTCTGTGATGTACGGCGTAATCCTGACAGCTTTCTTGCCATTCTTGGTAATGACCACTTCGTGGTCGGCCGTGACATAGTCTAGATACAGCCCCAGGTTAGTCTTGAGCTCTGTAGCCGTAATGACCTTGGTAGTGTCTCTCATTCCCTCTCACCTCGTACGACAACTATACATCATCGTGCGAAATATAGCAAGATGGTGAATATCGCACGATTTAGTCCACGGGTTCTTTCGCGACTACGGGGGCAATGGCCACCACGCGGTCATTGGAGTCGAGGCGGATAATTGTCACACCCTGGGTGGCTCGCCCTAACTCAGGTATGCTCTTTACGTCCATGCGGATAATGATGCCTTGTTCGCTGATGACCATCAGTTCGTCTTCGGCACTCACCGCGCGCAAACACACCACATGCCCATTGCGCTGACTAGACTTAATAGCTTGAATGCCCTTGCCGCCCCTTATTTGCTTGCGATACTCCGCAATATCAGTACGCTTGCCAAAACCCCGCTCCGTAATAGCGAGGAGGGATGCGCCTACACGCATTGTGTCCATGGCAATGCAGTAATCCTCATCACTAAGCTCGATTCCTTTTACACCTTGCGTCGCGCGGCCCATCGGACGCACATCCTGTTCGTCAAAGCGAATCGCCATGCCAAGGTGGGTTCCCAGTACCACGTCGGAGTTGCCATTAGTCAAGCGCACCCCGATGAGTTCGTCGCCTTCCCGCAGCAGGATGCCGATCAGGCCGTTCGTGCGTATGTTGGCATACTCGCTGAGACTTGTCTTTTTGACCATACCGGCTTTTGTAGCCATAAATAAATACAAGTTGCTGCCGCCTTGGTCGCGAATGGGAATAACAGCGTTCACCTTTTCGTCTGATTCTAAAGAGATGAGGTTGATGACAGCTAACCCTTTGGCTTGCCGACTCGCCTCTGGTATTCCATGCACCTTCAGGCGATAGACGCGCCCTTTGTTAGTAAAGAAGTAAAGCGAGTGGTGAGTAGTCGTGATAAATAAGTTCTCTACAAAGTCTTCTTCGCGCGTACCCATGGCTGTGATGCCGCGCCCTCCCCGCCGTTGATTGCGGTAAGTGTCGACCGGCAAACGTTTGATCGAGCCTTGGTGCGTGAGGGTAATAACTACGTCTTCCTCGGCGATAAGGTCTTCGTCCACTAAATCGCCCACCGCGCCAACGATTTCGGTGCGTCGTGCATCTTGGTGCTGCTCTTTGATGGCGCTAATTTCTTTTTTGATCATGGAAAGCAGTAACTTGTTGTTGCCCAGTATGGCGCTCAGGCGTGCTATGGTCTTAATGACCTCCGTGTACTCTTCTTCTAACTTTGTTCGCTCGAGACCGGTTAAACGTCTCAGCCGCATATCTAAGATGGCTTGTGCCTGACGTTCGGACAAGGCAAATCTTTGCATAAGTCCCGTGCGCGCCTCTTCGTCAGTACGAGAGGCCCGGATTAAGGCGATGATGGCATCGATGTTGTCTAGCGCAATGCGCAAGCCTTCCAGGATATGCGCCCGCTCCTCGGCCTTCGCTAGGTCATACTTAGTGCGCCGCGTGAACACATCTTGCTGGTGCGCGAGGTAGCACTCAAGCATTTGTTTGAGATTGAGCGTTCTGGGCTGACCGTCTACCAAGGCCAGCATGTTAACGCCGAAAGAAACTTCCATTTGGCTGTGTTTGTAGAGCTGGTTAAGAATTACGTCGGGCTTACAGTCGCGCCTTAGTTCCATGACGACACGGATGCCTTCGCGGTCGCTCTCATCCCTGAGATCGGTTATCCCCTCTATGTCCTTGTCACGCACTAGCTCCGCGATGCGCTCGATCATCTTGGCCTTATTCACTTGGAAGGGTATTTCGCTGACGATAATGCGGTACTTGCCGTTGTTCATCTTCTCGACGCGGGTTTTGGAACGGATGCGAACTGAGCCGCGCCCCGTCTCGTAGGCCTGCGTGAAGCCTTCACGTCCGAGAATTAGTGCACCGGTCGGGAAATCCGGGCCCTTCACGTGGGCCATGAGCTCGTGTATGGTTATTGCGGGATTGTCGATCAGAGCGTTAACCGCGTCGATGAGTTCACTTAGATTATGGGGAGGTATGTTAGAGGCCATGCCGACGGCGATACCCGCAGTGCCGTTAGCTAGGAGGTTAGGATAACGCGCCGGCAATACTAACGGCTGCTCTAATGTGTCATCGAAGTTAGGCCCGACATCTACGGTCTGCTTGTCCAAGTCCTCCAAAAGCGCCATGGCTAGGGGAGCGAGTCGTGCCTCCGTGTAACGCATGGCGGCAGCCCTATCGCCGTCAATGGAACCAAAGTTGCCATGCCCGTCAATGAGCGGGTAGCGAGAAGAGAAATCTTGGACTAAGCGCACCATGGTGTCGTAAATGACCATGTCCCCGTGCGGATGATACTTACCCAGCACTTCGCCCACGATACGAGCGCTCTTCTTGTAGGACTTGTCGGGAGTGAATCCCATTTCTAACATGGCGTAGAGAATACGGCGATGGGCAGGCTTGAGGCCGTCGCGTACGTCAGGAAGAGCGCGCGAAACAATTACGCTCATGGCGTAATTAATATACGAGCGCTTAACCTCGTCTTCTATGTTGATGACTTCTATCTTGCCGTGCTTATACTCCAAGTGGGCGGCCTCCTCTCCTATACATCGAGGTTGGTGACCTGAAGTGCGTATTTCTCAATGAACTGCCGCCGCGGTTCTACCTTGTCACCCATGAGAATGGTGAAAATCTCGTCCGCCACCATCGCCTCTTCTAACTGTACTTGTAGAAGAATGCGGTTTTCGGGGTTCATGGTAGTGCTCCACAGCTGATCAGCGTTCATTTCACCTAACCCTTTGTAGCGCTGGATGGCTGTTGCGGGGCCTCTTCCTAATTCCTTCAGCACCTTCTCTAGCTCCGCATCATTATAGGCATAACGTACAGACTTGCCCTTCTTGATTTGGTAGAGCGGGGGCTGGGCGATGTAGAGGTATCCGGCCGAGATCAAAGGCTGCATGTAGCGGAAAAAGAAAGTAAGCAGCAACGTACGAATGTGCGAGCCATCGATGTCGGCGTCGGCCATGATGATGACTTTGTGGTAGCGAGCTTTGCCTACGTCGAAGTCTTCCCCTATGCTGGTACCCATGGCGGTGATGATGACGCGAATTTCCTCGTGTCCGAGGATTTTATCCAGACGAGCTTTCTCGACATTGAGAATCTTGCCGCCAAGAGGCAAGATAGCTTGAAAGCGGCGGTCTCGCCCTTGCTTGGCGGAACCAGCAGCTGAATCCCCCTCGACGAGATACAGCTCGCACAAACTAGGGTCTGATACCGAGCAGTCCGCGAGCTTGCCGGGGAGAGGCGTAATCTCCAGTGCGTTCTTGCGGCGCGTCAGTTCGCGCGCTTTACGGGCTGCCTCGCGCGCTTGTGCTGCCAAGACCGCTTTTTCCATGATCTTTCTTCCGACAGCAGGGTTCTTCTCGAGATACAGGGATAATCCTTCGCCCACGATGGAGTCAAGTACCCCCCGCAGTTCTGAGTTGCCGAGCTTAGTCTTGGTCTGCCCTTCAAACTGCGGCGCGAGCAGGCGAATACTGACTACGGCAGTAAGTCCTTCGCGAATATCCTCACCGCTTAAGTTAGCGTGCTGTTCCTTGATCACATTGATTTTGCGGCCGTAGTCGTTAAGGCTGCGTGTGAGCGCGATCTTAAAGCCCGCCTCATGGCTACCACCTTCAACGGTGTGAATGTTATTGGCAAAGGAGTAGATGTTTTCGTTATAGCTATCGTTGTACTGCATCGCTACATCAACTTGGCAATCATCCCGCGTCGCACTAAAGTAGATGGGGTCCTTATGCAGTACGTCCTTATTCTTATTGAGATAGCTGACAAAGCTCTTGATGCCGCCCTCATAGCGGAATACTTCGGTGAGATTCTCACGGTGGTCAGTCAGCTTAACGGTAAGCCCGGCCATCAAAAAGGCTAGTTCCCGCAGGCGCACGACCAACGTATCTAAGCTGAAAACCGTTTCCTCAAATATCTCTCTGTCCGGAAGGAAGTGCACGCACGTGCCATTTTCGTCGCTGTCACCTACACGCACGAGCTCGGTCTTTGGCACGCCGCGCACATACTCCTGTCGGAAGTGCCCTCCCTCGCGTCTAATGTCTAGGCGCAACCACTCCGACAAGGCGTTGACCACCGATGCGCCAACGCCATGCAGTCCGCCGGAAACCTTATAGCCGCTCCCACCGAACTTACCCCCCGCATGTAGCACCGTATAGACAGTCTCCGCGGCTGAACGCCCCGTCTGCGCATGAGTACCGGTGGGGATGCCCCGCCCATTGTCGCTGACGCTTACGGTGCCGTCTGGGAAGACCTCCACATCAATGCGGTCGCAATACCCGGCTAGGGCCTCATCTACGGCATTGTCTACTATTTCCCATACGAGGTGATGCAGTCCCTTAGTGCCGGTGGAGCCAATATACATACTAGGCCGCTTGCGGACCGCTTCCAGTCCTTCTAGCACCTGAATTTGCGATTCGTCATATCCACCGTTGCCTTTTTTAACCATGATTCACCGTCCGCTCTGCTTACTACACGAAGTGGCCTGAACACGCAAGTTCGCCTCATTTTCATCGGCCAGAAAGGAGGTCCAGCGCCTGCGCAGGGTGGAGCTGGCAATGGAAGATAGATACAATTTGTCTAGCGTAAGCACCAGCGACTTAATCTGTCCTCCCTCGGTCGTTGACACCGCAAATCCTTCCTCTCGGTAGGTGCGCAAGAATTCGCGTGTCACCGGCGCGTCGGTGGAAAGCGCATCAAACACGGCGATGACTTGTCTGCAAGGCAGAACTACGTCGCCCCCGATATACAGATACATCAAGAGACTACCTTTCCACGCTCCACGCGTATTACTTGAGCCGGCTTTACCCCTTGCAGAGAGAGGTCTCCCTCATCTGTGCCCGTTATGACCGCCTGAACCTCGCTCATCAGTACTTGGACAATCATTTGTCTGCGGCTGCTGTCTAACTCCGACAATACGTCATCTAGGAGCAAGAGGGGGTAGTCGCCGGTCACTTCCTGCATGTACTTGAGTTCTGCTAGTTTCAGGCCCAAAACTGCGGTGCGTTGTTGCCCTTGTGACGCATAAGTGGCGGCGGGCAACCCGTTGATTAGGAAACGGAGGTCATCCCGATGCGGCCCGAGACTGCTGGTCCCGCGCTTTAGGTCCTCGCGCTGCCGCCGTTCAAGTTCTCTGGCGACACCATCAACATCGAGATTGGGGCCGGCGGCGGAAAGCGAGCTCGAGTAAGCGATACAGAGCGCCTCCTTGCCGCCGTTAATCTCTCTGGTCACATTAAGGAAGCTTGCAGAGAGTCTTTCTGTCGCCTGCATTCGGCGCAGAGTGATTCTCTGTGCCAGAGCGGCAAACTGGTGATCCCAGGGCTTCAGGTCAAAGAGCTTCATGGCACCCTTAGCGATTAGCTTTAATGCCTCGTTGCGCTGCCTAAGTACCATAGTGTACTGCTGTAGCAGCCGCAGATAAACCTTGTCTACTTGGCACAACAGAATATCTAGGAACCTACGCCGATCGCTAGGCGCACCTTTAACAAGCGCTAAGTCCTCAGGAGAAAACATCACCACATTCAAGAGCCCGATAAAGTCCTGCAGTTTAGTTACAGGGCAGCCCGACACACCCGCAATCTTCTTTCTCGGAGCAACATAGTACCCTAAATCTAGATTGCGGTCTACTCCTAAAGTGATGATGCGCGCAAAGACGCGGAAATGGTCTTCCCCTATCTTCACCATGTCTCTCTCGAGCGCTTGTCGGTGGGATTTAGTGGTAGCGAGGACAAAGAGTGCTTCGAGCAAGTTTGTTTTCCCTTCTCCGTTCTTCCCCACTACATAGTTTAGCCCAGGTGAAAAGGACACCGTTTCCTTGGTGTAGTTGCGAAAAGAAGTAAGTCTAAGCTCCTCTACTCTCATACGGAGGTGACGACATAAACTTCGTTGTTGATGGTCACACTGTCATTTAGCCAAAGTTTCCTCCCGCGTCTCTTTTCTTCCTGTCCGTTGACTTGCACAGAATTCTGTAAGAGAAAAGCCTTGGCCTCCCCGCCCGTTGAGATAATGGACTGATGTTTGAGAAACTGCCCCAACGTAATATAGGGTTCAGTCTTCATTAGGACAGCCTAACGGGCATAACCAGACTCCAGTAATTATCTGGGCTCTTGGCGCTGCGCCCAATACACGGCCCGTGTTGGCCGGTAAACGACAACTCGATATCTCCCTCTTCGATAGACCTTACAACCTCCCCTAATACTCTTATGTTAAAGAGTATATCCATTTCCTCGCCACTCATTTCTATCGGCCACTCTTCAAAATGCTTGCCGTACTCCGCTGACTGCGCGCGCACAACGAGTCGGCCATCACGCAGAATTAGGCGTACGGTAGCAATCAGGCCATCTTTCGCCACCACAGCACTGCGGTCTAAGGCGTCGATTAAGGCCTTAGGCTTAACCGTGAGGTGGGTGACAAAGGTCGTGGGAAGGAAACGGTCGACATCAATGTAGTTGCCCTCAAGTAACCTAGAGATAATCACAGTATCCTGCACCTGAAAGAGGATGTGGTTACGCCCTACTGCTATCTCTACGTTCTGCTCGGTGTCGCTTAGTAAGCGCTCGAGTTCGTGCACGGTACGCCCCGGTACGACGACGCGAAAAGGCTGCGTCCCCGTAGTATCCACACCCTCTAAGCGCGAAGCCACCTTAAAGCCGTCGGCAGCGACTAGTCGCAGTTTGCCTGGGGTATAATTCCACAACATGCCGGTAAGTATGGGGCGCATGTCGTCAGTAGAGAGAGCGAAGCTCGTTTGGCGCAACATGGAACGTAAAGTCGGCTCCGGAACGGACAAAGTAGATAGGCTATCTATTTCCGGTAGTTCAGGGAAGTTTGTTGCCGGCATGCCTAAGAGATCTAGTTCCGAAAAACCGCTGCGCAGCGTCAAGGTATGTCTGCCCGCGGTAACTTCAAGGTCTACTTCAACGCCGGGAAAGCGGCGTACAGCCTCAGCGAACAATTTTCCCGGCAACACGAGCGCCCCGGGCTCAATCACTTGCGCCGGTATGCGGCAGGTAATGGCCATTTCGTTATCTATGGAGGTGAATACGAGCGAGCCATCTTCGGCGGTAAGACGCAACCCCTGGGAAGTAGTGCCGGTCTTTGACGTCAGCACGCGTCCGGTTGCCCCGGCGGCAAAGATTAGGTCGTCCCTATTGGCGGTGACTCTCATATTTCGTCCTCCGTTCTAGTTAAAACTCTCGAGAATAAACATAAAGTTTAGGTCTGTGCAAATACACTAGTTAGTAAAAGTCATGGTAGTGCTCGTAGAGGGTGTGCATATGTGGAGAAAGCCTATAGACGTGGGTTTGGTTATGTGTAGGTGCGGAACAACCTGTGGAAAAAACGAGAAGTAAGGGGCGAGTTATGCACAGAACGAAGGAGGATTTAAGTAACCCACAGGGCTGTGGGGAAAGATGTTAGTTAAGTGTGAGTAGTTTCTGCTCGATCTCCTTAATTACCTTGGGAAAATCCTCGTCACGTGCCAGATCGTTTTCTATTCTTTCGCAGGCATGGATGACGGTAGTGTGATCTCTGCCACCAAACTCTTCGCCGATGCGGGGGAGAGAGGCGGGGGTTAATTTGCGGCACAGATACATCGCTACCTGACGGGGGTGAGTGATTAGGCGGGTGCGCTTTTTGGCAGTAAGGTCATCAACCTTTAGTCCGTAGTGAGCTGCCACAGTCTTTTTGATGTCTTCTATGGTGATGGATCGCTGTCTCTCTTGGGGGAAGAGGCCTTTTAGGACTTCATCGATAAGTTCTCGTGTCACTTGGCGTTTGCTGAAAGCAACGTAAGCCATGATGCGAATCAGCGCACCCTCTAATTCGCGGATGTTGCTGTGAATACGGGCGGCAATATAGGCCATAAGCTCCAGTGGTACGCGAAAGTTCTCCTGTTCGGCTTTTTGACAGAGAATGGCGACGCGCGTCTCGAGGTCCGGCGGCTGGATGTCGGTAATTAAGCCCCACTCGAAGCGTGAGCGCAGCCTGTCCTCTAAAGTGGCAATCTCCTTAGGGGGGCGGTCACTGGAGATGATGATTTGTTTATTGGCGCCGTGCAGTGCGTTAAAAGTGTGGAAGAATTCCTCTTGGGTCTGTTCTTTGCCCGCTAAGAACTGAATATCGTCGATGAGTAATAGGTCAATGGAACGATAGCGCGCACGAAACTCCGTGGTCTTGCGCTGCTGAATGGATGAGATAAAGTCGTTAGTGAACTTCTCACAGGAGAGATAAAGAACCCGCTTGAGGGGGAAGCGCGATAAGGCAAAATGACCTATGGCATGCATAAGGTGAGTTTTGCCCAAACCTACGCCTCCGTAGATAAACAGCGGATTATAGGCCCGCCCCGGAGCCTCGGCCACAGCTAGAGCAGCGGCGTGGGCGAAGCGGTTACTTTCGCCGATGACGAAGCTGTCGAAAACATAGCGCGGGTTAAGTCCAAGAGCTACGTCATCGGCAGTGCGCTCTGCCGCTTGCGGTAAAGGGGGGACGTCATCTTTGTGGGAGACGAATCTTATACTTAGCTCTTTTCCTGCGGCGGTGGACAACGCTTGTTGCACTATGCCCGTATAGTTGTTCTCGAGCCAGCTGCGGTTAAATTCTGTGGCAGCCAAAACGTACATAGTGTGACCTTGCAGTGAGGCTACCTTGCAGGGCAACAGCCAGGTGTCAAACTGATGTTTGCTGAGATGAGTCTGCAGCAGTTCTAGGGTTGCTTGCCAGAGCTCAGGCGAGGCAATCGACATTACCATTCCTCCGATGCAATAGGTCGAATAGTTTCTTTCGACGCGCGATGGGTCGAATCCTACCGCGATGGGTGAAGAAACACAGAGAAACTTGCCCACACACCATCCACATCAGGTGTGGATATCCTCCAACAGGGTCAAAAAGCAGACGGAGAATAGGCGAATCGACAGCAAAGAAGCTAATTCGACATAAGGGATATCCACAGAGTTATCCACAGCTGTGGAGAACGAGTGTGTGGAGCGAAAACATGTGCGTTTTTGACACACCACTACCATCATTCTCTTGTGCCGCGACACTCTTTGCAGTTATACCACAAAACTCACAGCTTATCCACAGGGTTATTAACAGGTGTGCATAATCGACACGGTTCGACAAGGGAAGTGTGAATAGTTAATCATGAATCGTGAATCAGGAACTTCGTAGAGGCACTCAGCTCTCCACGAAAAAGTGCGAAGTGCAAGGACTCGCAGCGGTTCATTGACCAGCCTGTAACCC
>CAYGHR010000004.1:46419-58090 GCA_964349715.1 uncultured Peptococcaceae bacterium | reverse complement strand
GGCGGCGGGCGTGTTCCGCTGCATAGCTAACTCGCTGGAGAAAGTGTTGCGCCATAGCTTAAAGGAGTATCGCGGGAGCTTAGTGGTTTTGTGCGGCGGGGTAGCCGCCAATACTCACATCCGCGCGCGCCTCACACAGCGCATGGCCCGGCTCAGCTTCCTGCCCGCGCCGGAGGGTCTGGCGGGCGATAACGCGGTGGGGACCGCACTATTGGGACTAGACGCATTCAGTTCGTTCGATGAGACACGCTAATTCGCGGAGCGGGGAGGTCTTTTGATGACAGCAATTATAGACGGTAAGGCGTTGGGGGAAAAAATACGGGCTAAGGTGGCGGAGGAGATTGCCAAGAGCTCACTCAAACCACAACTGGCCGTAGTTTTGGTGGGGGATGACCCGGCCAGTCACACCTATGTCGCCATGAAGGAAAAGGCTTGTCGGGCCGCGGGCATTCTTTCTGTTGCTCATAGACTAAGCATTGACGTCACGCAAGATGAGCTTATGGCCCTCATCACGGAGTTAAACCAAGACAAGGCTGTACACGGCATCCTGGTGCAGCTGCCGCTACCGCGGCACCTAGACCAAATGGCAGTCTTCGGAGCGGTTAAGCCCGAGAAGGATGTGGACGGCTTTCACCCCGTGAACGTTGGCCTCTTGAACCTAGGTTTGCCTGGCGCACTTGTGCCCTGCACCCCTGCCGGTGTAATGGAGATGCTTAGGTCCATCAACTACCCCTTGAAGGGTAAGCACGTCGTGGTTGTCGGACGCAGCAATGTTGTCGGCAAACCTATGTCGACTCTAGCTCTGCTCGCCGACGCTACCGTCACTATCACCCATCGCTACACAGAGAACTTAGCGACTTACACTCGACAAGCCGACGTGCTTATAGTCGCGGTGGGGAAGCAGAACTTAGTTACGGCGGACATGGTCAAGCCGGGCGCGGTGGTCATTGACGTTGGTACTAACAAAGTGGGGAACAAACTGGTGGGCGATGTGGATTTCGCGGGGCTGCAAGGCGTGGCTTCGCACCTTACTCCCGTACCGGGTGGAGTTGGTCCTATGACGATTGCCATGCTAGTTAAGAACACGCTGCAAGCCGCGCAAATGCAGCATGGCTAAACCTCTTTCGGTATTTGAGCTTACGAGCATAGTACGGGATACTCTACTTGGCAACGAAGCTCTCACTAACCTTTGGGTCAGCGGCGAAGTGTCAAATTTTAAGGCGCATACATCGGGGCACTGCTACTTTACGCTGAAGGATGAACGTGCCAGCATTCGCATGGTCATGTGGCGCAGCAAGGCCGCCGCCTTGACTTTCCGTCCCACCGACGGCATGAAGGTCTTGGCGAGAGGAAGTATCAGTGTCTATGAGCGTGACGGCAACTACCAGTTGTATGTCGACAAACTCGAGCCGGATGGATTGGGCTCTCTCTATTTAGCGCTGGAACAACTCAAACAGCGGCTCGCGGCGGAAGGGTTGTTCCGTGCGGAACGCAAGCGTCCCTTGCCGCGCTTCCCGAGCGTTGTGGCTGTCTTGACTTCGCCTACCGGTGCCGCCGTGCGCGATATTGTGACCGTTATGCAGCGGCGCTGGCCATTAGCGCGGGTGTTGGTTATCCCGGTGGTGGTGCAGGGTGCCGAGGCGGCTCCCTCCATTGAGACTGCCTTGGCGACCGTTGCGGCTTTGCCCGAAGTCGAGGTAGTGGTGCTTGGTCGCGGCGGAGGTTCCATAGAGGACTTGTGGGCCTTTAATGATGAGCGCGTGGCGCGTGCCATTGTCGCTTGTCCCGCCCCGGTGGTATCTGCCGTAGGGCATGAAACGGACTTCACCCTCGCCGATTTAGTGGCAGACCTACGTGCGCCTACTCCTTCCGCGGCAGCCCTTCACGTCGTCCCGGACCGACAAGAGGTGGAGCGGCACTTAACCGGGCTTGCGTCGCGCATGCAAAAAGGTGTGGGAGGGAAATTGTCTAATTCTAGGCAGCACCTTGATTATCTGTTGTTGCGCTTGCAGTCTGTCTCGCCTGCCGGAGCTATTACTCGCAAGCAACAGACCGCGGAGGGGCTCTTGCTGCGTATGCAAAACGCTGTGCAGAGACGGCTTGAACTGGCGGGCGCCTCGCTCGCGCAGCAGGCCTTGCGTTTGCAGACCATCAGCCCGCTTAACGTGTTGGCGCGAGGCTACAGCATAACGCGCGCGGAAGGCAACGTCCTGAAATCCGCTTCTGACGTCCGCGTGGGAGATACCCTCACTACTACTTTGTACAACGGCACCATCTATTCTGTGGTTACCGGAAAGGAGGAAGCGCATGAATTTCGAACAAACCCTAAAGGAATTAGAGGAAATCGCGGCTAGACTCGAACACGGCGACCTGACGTTAGAGGAAGCTTTGTCGCTCTATGTGCAGGGGGTAGAGGTGCTGCAGGCATGTCAGGCTTTACTGGCGGAAGCGGAACAGAAAGTGGAGATACTGGTGAAAGAGACACGCAAACCTTTTTCTCCCCCGACACCGGTATGAAGCGGTTTGACATCGGGCGCTATAAGTTGCTGGTAGACGAAGCGCTGCAAACATACTTGCCCGAGGATTCAGAGCACCCCGTCACCATTCACCAAGCTATGCGCTACAGCCTTTTCCCGGGTGGGAAGCGCCTGCGCCCCGCGCTTGCGCTTGCGGTGCATGAGATGTTTGGCGGCAATCCCGCGCATTTCCTGCCGGCGGCAGCGGCTGTGGAGTGTGTGCATACTTACTCGCTGATTCACGACGACCTGCCGGCCATGGACAACGATGATTATCGACGCGGCCGCCTTACCACCCACAAGGTCTATGGGGAGGCCATGGCTATCTTAGCCGGAGACGCAATGCTGACACTGGCGTTTGAGTTGATGACACATCGCTTGAGCGAACACTTCAGCGCCGCGCGGGTGCTTACCGGCACGGCCGAGCTGGCTTTCTCGGCGGGCACCTATGGATTGGTCGGGGGTCAAGTCGTGGACATCTGGGCGACTAATCGGGAAGTTCCGAACCCCACACAGACACTGGAGTACATTCATGCGCACAAGACGGGGGCGCTGATCACCGTAGCGGCGCGCATTGGGGCTATTCTCGCCGGGGCTACGAAGAATGAGCTCACGCATATCACCCGTTTTGCCACTCATCTGGGCCTAGGCTTCCAAATCCGCGACGATATCTTGGATGCGCAAGAAGCCGAGACCGGCAAACTTACATACGTCAGTATCTATGGTCTGCAAGGTGCTGAAGAGAAGGTGCGCCGCTGCTATGAGTCCTGCCTCGCCGCCTTAGAGCCTCTGGCCGGAAGTTTCCCCCTGCAGCAAGCAGCTGACCTTTGTCTCAACAGGAAGAGCTAGCTCGGAGGTGGCTAGATTGTCTTGGCTAGAAGTACTACAAACTAACCCTATACTTTATCGCACGTGTCTGGCTTGGCTGACCGCACAGGGTTCTAAGGTCGTGCTGGCTTGGATTAAGGCCGGCAGGTTCAATTGGGAACGTGTCACCGGCGCCGGCGGCATGCCTAGCACTCACTCTGCTGTGGTGAGCTCTTTAGCGGCGGGTGTCATCAGGCATACCGGGTTTGCCAGCCCGTACACAGCCATCACCGTCGTGTTTGCGCTGATTGTAATGTATGATGCGACAGGTGTGCGCCAAGCTGCGGGCAAACAAGCGGAAGCCTTGAACAAGATGATCGGTCACTTTATGTTGCATGGTCACATCAGCGAAGAACCGCTCAAGGAACTAATCGGTCACACGCGCGTAGAGGTGTTGGTGGGTGCTCTCTTAGGCATACTTATTGCTTACGCTTGAAGCAACCCCCGGTGTCTTCTGCTCGGCGTCGTTTTTAGGTCAAGGAGGGAATCGCACTGCTTAAGCGCATTGATCATCCGCGCGATTTGCGGGGCCTGACGTCTAGGGAACTAGAGGTCCTAGCACAGGAAATAAGGGAACTCATTATTTGGGTCGTCGCAAAGAATGGCGGGCACTTAGCGTCAAATCTTGGCGTGGTGGAACTGACGATAGCCCTACATCGAGAGTTCGAGGCGGGGAGAGACCAACTCGTTTGGGATGTAGGACACCAGACGTATGCGCATAAGATACTTACCGGCCGCCGCGAGCGTTTTTCTAGTTTGCGCCAAGAAGGCGGCCTAAGCGGTTTCCCCAAGCGGGAGGAAAGCCCTTATGACGCCTTTAACACCGGGCATGCCACGACTTCCATCAGTGCGGCGCTTGGCCTCGCGGAAGCGGCGCGGCACTCAGGGGAGCGCGCGCACGTAGTGGCAGTCATTGGGGATGGGGCCCTGACCGGAGGCATGGCTTGGGAAGCCATCAACCACGCCGCGCACTTGGCACGGCCGCTGATTGTCATCCTCAACGACAACGAAATGTCTATCTCTCCTAACGTGGGGGCAATTGCCCGCTACCTTAACACCCTGCGCACTACAGGGCTTTACCAAAAGACTAAGCAGGATGTGCAAGGGGTGTTAAAAGGCATTGGCAGCCTAGGAGACTGTGTATGGCGAGGGGCTACTCGTTTCAAGGACAGCCTCAAGTACTTAGTCGTAGGGGGCATGGTCTTTGAGGAACTAGGGTTTACCTACTTAGGCCCGGTGGATGGACATAGCATCCCTGAGCTGACAGCGGTGTTACGCCAAGCCAAACGCCTTACTAAGCCGGTGCTCATCCACTGCCTGACAGAGAAGGGAAGGGGCTATTTGCCTGCTCTTAGGCAACCTGACCAGTATCACAGCGCTCCTCCCTTTATGGTGGAGACAGGCCTGCGCATCGAGGTGGATGAGTGCAGACGCACCTTTACGCAGGTGTTTGGCGAGAGTATTGTTTCGCTCGCCGAGCGAGACGAGAAGCTGGTGGCAATTACCGCGGCGATGCTTGACGCCACAGGCTTAAAGGACTTTGCGCGTTCTTTCCCTCGGCGCATTTATGACGTAGGTATTGCCGAGGGGCATATGGTAACTTTTGCGGCGGGGTTGGCCGCGGGGGGGCTTAAGCCTGTAGTTGCTGTCTACTCGACGTTTATGCAGCGGGGCTACGACCAGTTGCTGCACGACGTTTGCCTGCAGAAGCTGCCGGTAGTTCTGTGCCTAGACAGAGCCGGAGTTGTCGGCGAAGACGGGGAGACTCACCACGGCCTCTATGATTTGTCCTATCTGCGCACTCTCCCTCACATGACGGTTCTTGCCCCCAGCGGTCAAGAAGATTTACTCCCTTTACTGGAGGAGGCTTTGCGCTTAGAGTCGCCCGTAGCCTTGCGCTACCCCCGCGAATGCGCGCGCGCACTCCCGCAGAAGCTCCCTCTTCACGGCACGCTGCTAATCGACGAGGAGCCGGAATGCTTGCTCGTAGGGGTAGGGCCGCTATTCTTAGAGTGCTATAAAGCGGCGAGTCGCCTGAAAAGCCAGGGGGTGCGGGCAGGGGTATGGTACTGCCCGCAGGTGTGGCCGATAGACGAGAGACTCCTTGCCCTTGCGTCACGGGTGAAGCTTGTGGTTACAGCCGAAGACAACATATTGGCGGGCGGATTCGGTGCCAGTCTGGCTGAGGCCGGGCTGGCGGGGAAGACAAAGCTTGTGCGGCTTGGCTTCTCGGATGGGGCTGTTTCCCAAGCTTCCCGGCCCGTCCTGCTCGCGGGTGCCGGGCTTACGGCTGACGGCTTGGTGGCGGCGGTAATACATGCGCTCCAATAAGAAGCGACTCGACGTGCTCTTGGTGGAAAACGGCTTGGCGAGTTCGCGCGTGCAGGCGCAGGCACTGATTCAAGCCGGAGCGGTGCGAGTGGGGGGAGAGATAGCCGATAAGCCCGGGCATACTTACCCCGGCGACAGCGTTGTTACACTGCAGTGCGCGCCGCATGGCTTTGTTTCGCGCGGTGGATTGAAGCTAGAGCGGGCCCTAGAGAGCTTTAATGTATCGCTCGCAGGACGCGTGGTATTAGACGTGGGAGCGGCCAGCGGCGGCTTTACGGATTGCGCTCTGCAACATGGAGCGCGGTACGTGATGGCCGTCGACGTAGGGCAGGGGCAACTAGCTTGGAAGCTACGCAACGATGAGCGAGTGCAAGTGCTGGAAAAGACAAATATCCGCTATCTGCGCCGCGAGCAACTGCGCGAGCGCCCGGATGCGGCTACGGTAGACGTGTCGTTTATTTCACTTTCTCTTGTCCTGCCTGTACTTGATACCCTGCTCCCCCCAAGCGCGGAAGTATTGGCGCTGATTAAGCCGCAGTTTGAGGCAGGCCGACAGGCGGTGTCGCGCGGCCGCGGCGTGATAAGGGACCCTGCTGTCCACTGCGCGGTTATAGCCGACGTGCTGCGGGTAGCGCAAAGCCTAGGGTGGGGTCTCTATGGCTTGACATATTCACCTATTAGGGGGCCTGAGGGCAATGTCGAGTTTCTCGCTTGGTGGAAAACTGGCGAGCCTGATGGTGAGCTAGTCAGTGTAGAACAAGTGGTAGCGGACGCCCACAGGGAAGCGAAGTAACGGCTGCGGCTAGGGGAGGTGGTGCCATTGACACTAGGGATTATTGCCAACTTGGAAAAGGACAACACAGTGGCCGTAACCCAGCAGATGATTGCGGAGCTTACGGCGCTTAGGCAAGACGTCATGTTGCCCATGAGTTTAGCCTCTCGCATCGAGCGCCAAGAGTTAGGGTGCTTGGAGCAGGAATTGGCGGAAGCTTGTTCGGCCATCGTAGTGCTTGGGGGTGACGGCACGCTTTTGTCCGTAGCGCGGCGCTGGCCGTTCTGGGGCGTTCCGCTGATGGGGGTGAACCTTGGGCACTTAGGCTTCTTGACGGAAGTAGAGGAGAGGGGTGTAACCGAGGCCCTGCGCATGATTGTCAGGGGCGAATTCCGGTTGCAGGAACGCATGATGCTTAAGGCTACGGTCATCCGGGGTAATACAGCTTTGCAGGAAGCATTTGCGCTTAACGACTGCGTTGTAACTAAGGGCGCGTTTGCGCGCATGATACGCCTAGAGATTCACATCGGGAAGAGCTACCTTGAGACTTTTCCGGCTGACGGAGTGATTGTAGCTACCCCTACCGGTTCAACGGCTTACTCCCTCTCGGCGGGCGGACCGATTGCGGACCCCGCTATGCAGCTGATGTTGCTTACGCCCATTTGTGCCCACATGCTACAGGCCCGCCCGACTGTCATCTCTCCACGCGAGAAAGTTCGCATCCGGCTGCACTCTGTCCACGACGACATTGTGCTCACGCTTGATGGGCAAGAGGGGGTGCGGCTTTTGCCAAACGACGAGGTAATCATTGAAAGAGCGGATATCGTAACGCGTCTCATTAAAGTCGCCTCACGCAGTTTCTATGACGTCCTCCGGCACAAACTCACAGAGGTAAGGAGTTCGCCGCATGCTTGAGCGCTTGTTTGTACAGAACTTCGCCGTCATTAAGGAACTTGGCTTGGAGTTAGGACTAGGCTTAACTGTGCTCTCCGGCGAAACGGGGGCGGGGAAGTCAATTATTGTAGACGCCGTTTCGCTCTTGGTGGGCGGGAGAACATCAGCTGATATGATTCGCTCGGGATGCGAGCGGGCTGTGGTTCAGGGCGTGTTTCGTGTTCGGGATGGCAACGCTTTAAGCCTGCTTGCCTACCACGGGCTCGCGGACGAGGACGAACTTATCGTTACGCGCGAGATTATGCCTACCCGTTCGAGTTGCCGTGTCAACGGTCAAAGCGTCACGCAGGGTTTTCTTAGACAACTAGGGGCTTATCTTTTGGACATGCATGGTCAACACGAGCACCAGTCCCTCTTTTCTCCCGCGGCACATCAGCAGCTAATTGACAAGTTTGCCGGTGCGAGAGCGGCAGAGCTTTTGGCGGCGATAGCCTGCGAAGTCAGAGCCTACGAGGAGTGTCAGCGTGAGCTCAAGGACAGCCCCACAGACGAGAGCGAACGCATTCGCCTGCTCGACCTTCTCAGCTATCAAATACGAGAGATTGAAGCGGCCAAGCTGAAACCGGACGAGGAAGAGGAACTTAAGAGCGAGAGACTGTCGCTCCTCTCTTTTGAGCGAATTCGTGGTACAGTCGAGCGTTGTCACGCGGAACTTGCGGGCAGCGCCCGCGGCAAAGATATAGGGGATTGTTTAGGGCGCAATGCGGCAGAGCTTAAGGAAGTGCAGAGACTTTCTCCCGCACTGGCGGGCATTTGCAGCCTACTTGAGCAGGCCGGGTACTTGGTGCAAGATGCGGTACGCGAACTTAGCACACTCAAGGAGTCGCTGTATTTTGACCAAGGGAGACTCGAGGAGATTGAGCAGCGGTTAGACCTTTTGGCTAAACTCAAACGCAAGTACGGGCGCACACTCGAGGAAGTGCTAATCTTTAGGGAAGAAGCCAATCGGAGCCGGGAACGACTGCAGGACTCTGCCCTACACATAGCAGAACTCAAACAACGCATGACAGAACAAGAAAAACGCTACACACGCCTAGCGGGGGAACTTAGCGCCCTGAGACAGGAGCGTGGCCGTGAGCTATGTCGCTTAGCGCAAGACAACATCCGGCAACTCGGGATGCACAGCGGACGCCTCAGTATAGAACTCACCCCGTACCGGGGCACGATGAACGTGCGCGGAGCGGAAGGTGTGGAGCTGCTCTTTTCCGCTAACCTAGGCGAAGAACCGAGGCCGCTCGCAAAAATTGCCTCGGGGGGCGAGATATCGCGGGTTATGTTGGCATTAAAAGCCGTGTTTAGTAATCTTGACGATATCCCTACGTTAGTATTTGACGAAATCGACAGCGGCGTGGGCGGCAAAGCGGCCCTGGTCGTGGCCGAGAAAATCGCTGCCGTTAGCGCACATAAGCAAGTGCTATGTGTGTCGCATCTCGCGCAGATAGCGG
This sequence comes from uncultured Peptococcaceae bacterium, assembly GCA_964349715.1. GTDB lineage: Bacteria > Bacillota > UBA994 > UBA994 > UBA994 > UBA994. The sequence goes on along the minus strand of CAYGHR010000004.1, from coordinate 49,205 downwards.
CGCTAGCGGACCATCATTTGTACGTGCGCAAAGAAGACAACGACGGCAGGACAGCCGTTAGCGTAGAGCACCTGTTTGACCAGGCGCGAGTTAGAGAGTTAGCCCGCATGCTCGGCGGCAGAGAGACAGCCGCCGCCCTAGAACACGCCGAAGAACTTTTGGTTAAAAGCAAGGCGCGATAGTTCGTGCACTCCGGTCGTTCTGTTATGTTAACTAGCGGGGATAGCGGTTTTCCGGCTAGGTTAACTTAGAAACAGACTCGACTTGTTGAAAGGAGTGCATCTATGAACAGGCGAAAGTACAAGGCGCTGTTGGGCTGGTTGCTCTCAGCTCTAGTGCTTGCGATCTGCCTAAGCCCGCAAGCCAGAAGTTTTTTTAGCTTGCCTCCTCTGGTTCGTGTAACAGAGGGTGTAGATTTCTCTCTACCACTCCAATTGCCTTTCGGTCTTGACTTAGCTCTAGACCAAGCCGGTTTGTTTGAAGTGAACGGTGCGGATGTAGGCCCGTTAGTACGGAGGTTCTGTCTTACGGAGCCGCTGTCATTTCGCCCCTTACGTCCGGGCAGCGCGGAAATGACCCTAAGTCTGTTTGGCCTACCGATTCGGCGGCTGTCGTTGCAGGTGATGCCGTCGGTGTCGCTGGTGGCCGCCGGACACTCAGTGGGTGTCTCGCTTAGGTCGCAAGGAGTTCTGGTGGTTGGCTTTGCCACGATTGAAGACGATGCCGGAGCTTCTTCGCCGGGGAGGGAGGCGGGATTGCGTCTGGGTGACCGGATTACGACTCTCAACGGCCACACCGAGCTTGACGGGGCGACGATTGCTCGCCTTGTGGACGAGTCCGGCAGACGCAACGAACAGGTTGAGCTGACCGTGTTAAGGGGAGCGGGTGAGGTCATGTTGCGAGCGGCACCGCGCTCCTGTCGCGAGACCGGCAAGTATCGCTTAGGCGTATTTGTGCGTGACACGGCCGTGGGAATCGGTACTTTGACCTTTGTCGACCGTGAGTCAATGACCTTTGGTGCGCTGGGGCACGTGATTGCCGACGCCGATACCGGTGAACCTATTACTCTTGGCAGCGGTAGAATTGTCCGCGCGACCGTCACTTTTATTGAGGCCGGTAGACGAGGTGTGCCCGGCGAGAAGCGCAGTGTCTTCGTGGACGAGCAGACGACCCTAGGAACAGTGGAGAGGAACACTGCTTTTGGCATATTTGGCCACATGGTGGAGGACATCACCGCAGGCGCATCCCCCATACCGATTTTGCTGCGCGATGAGGTCGAGGAGGGCCCGGCCGAAATCCTAACCGTTATTGCAGGTGAGCAGGTCGAGCGCTTCGCGATTGAGATTCAGCGCGTTTCGCGTTTACAGCATACGCCGCATGGCAAAGGGCTCGTGATTCGCGCCACGGACCCGCGTTTGCTGCAGAAGACAGGTGGCATAGTGCAGGGTATGTCCGGCAGTCCGATTGTGCAGCGAGGGAAGTTAGTGGGCGCGGTGACGCATGTTTTCGTCAATGACCCCGCTAGAGGGTATGGCGTCTTTATTGAATGGATGATACGCGAATCCGATCTCCTAGAGCGCCGTGAGGAACATGCCCCGACTTTCTTCTACCGGCGGTTCTTCCGCGCCTCTTGAAAAAAAACGTTTGAGGCGTGCAGGAGAAGGTTGGTAAGTTGTTGAAAGAATAGTGTAAGTTTTGTGGGGTGGCTGAGGAGGAAGATGGGTTTGGGTGAGAGAACCAAGGTTTTGATTGTTGATGACAACAGAGACTTTTGTGACCTGCTGCACGAATTTCTGTCTAAGCGCGCCGAGTTCCAAGTGGTGGGAGTGGGGCATAATGGCGTGGAGGCGCTCGACCTTATCTACTCCCTCAAGCCGGATGTTTGTGTTCTCGACATTATCATGCCCCATTTAGACGGCATAGGTGTCTTGGAGCGGTTGCCCGCCAGACTTGCCGGCCACGCTCTCCCCAAGACCATCATGTTGACAGCGCTAGGGCATGAAGAAATGACCAAACGCGTACTTGAGCTTGGCGCGAGTTACTACATTCTCAAGCCTTTCAATCTCGAAACCTTAGCCCAGCGTATTCAACAACTGGTCACAAACGGCGTGGCTGCATCTCCCCTCCAGTTAGAACAGCAGCGCAGTGCAAACCGCAATCTGGAGATTAAGATTTCCGATTTCTTGCACGAGCTGGGGGTGCCGGCTAACATCCGCGGTTACGTGTATCTTAGGGAAGCTATCTCCATGGTTGCGGAGGAAATGCAGCTGCTGAGCGCCGTAACTAAGATTCTCTACCCTATGATTGCCGAGAACCACGACTCGACTGCGAGCCGCGTAGAGCGCGCCATCCGCCACGCCATTGAGGTGGCATGGAGCCGCGGCAATGTGGATGCCCTAAACAGAATGTTTGGGTTTACCGTAGACCACCGCCGCGGCAAGCCGACTAACAGTGAGTTCATCGCCATGGTTGCGGATAGGCTACGCCTAGAGCGGGCCGGATAGAAACAAAAGAGGGCTAGAGAGCCCTCTTTTCGCGCGCAATCACGTAATTTTCGTGAAAAAGGTTTTAGGTCTATGGAGAAGAATACAGAGGTGAGGGTGCAGCGGCTTCGTGAGTGCGGGGGGATTATGACTCATGACTCGTGACTCTGGACTCGTGACTCATGGGGACGAAGCATTAGGGACGTGTTAAGCGGCTGGCTTCGGGACCGCTGGGGGGAAAATAGAACGAGGGGGCATGTTCTTGCGGGGCTTTAAGGTACTGGTCATTAATCCCGGCAGCAC
>CAYGHR010000004.1:45252-46319 GCA_964349715.1 uncultured Peptococcaceae bacterium | reverse complement strand
GAGGGGGCATGTTCTTGCGGGGCTTTAAGGTACTGGTCATTAATCCCGGCAGCACATCCACGAAAGTAGCGTGCTATCTAGGCAATACGTTAGAGGCAGAAGAGAACCTCACCCATTCCGCGCAGTCCCTCGCTCTGTACGCAGAAATCCTGGATCAGTTCGCCTTGCGATTAGACGCAGTCAGGTCTTTTATGGAGAATTATGAGGTGGCGGCGGGGCTGGATGCGGTGGTAGGCCGGGGAGGGCTGTTGCGTCCACTAGCGGGCGGAACTTATCCCGTCAATGCTGCTTTGGTGCACGACCTCAGGCAGGGCGTACAGGGGCACCACGCTTCTAATCTTGGGGGTTTGTTAGCTAAGGCCATAGCTGAACCCCTTGCGCTGCCCGCGTTTATTGTTGACCCGGTTGCCGTCGATGAGTTTGACCCGGTCGCGCGCATCTCCGGCCATCCCCTGATTGAGCGCCGTAGCCTGTCACATGCCTTAAGCATGAAAGCCGTAGCCCGGCGTGCGGCAAGAGAGCGCGGCATACCGTACGCAGAAAGCAGGTTTGTTGTAGCCCATCTCGGAGGAGGCATATCCGTCGGCCCCATGGTAGGCGGGCGCGTTATCGACGTTAACAATGCCAATGAGATGGGGCCTTTTTCGCCTGAACGTACGGGCGGTCTACCGTGCGGTGATTTAGCGGCGCTGTGCTTTAGCGGGAAGTATACCGTGAAAGAGGTGAAGAGGCAACTTAACGGGCAAGGGGGCATGCTTGCCTACCTTGGCACATCCGATGCCCGGGAAGCGTACAGGCGCGCCGATGCAGGGGACACTGCGGCAGAAATGGTGATGAACGCTATGGCCTATCAAATAGCCAAAGAAATTGGCGCCATGGCGACAGTCCTGAGCGGCAAAGTCGACGCTGTCGTCCTGACAGGGGGGCTTGCTCACTCCGATAGAATGTGCAACGCCATTCTGAGCTATGTAGGGTTTATCGCTCCGCTGATTATCTATCGCGGAGACGATGAGATGTTAGCGTTAGCCGAGGGCGCTTGCCGTGTGCTCGCCGGCGAGGAGGAGCCG
>CAYGHR010000004.1:0-45152 GCA_964349715.1 uncultured Peptococcaceae bacterium | reverse complement strand
AGAGGAGGTGTCCCTTATTGAAGAATTTTTCTGCGATTCTGGCTGCCGCCAAACAGGGGCCGAGTCGCCGTGTGGCGGTGGCAGTGGCGGCCGATGCGGACGTGTTGGCTGCGGTGTGTGACGCGCGTAAGGCAGGAATCGCCGAAGTTGTACTCGTCGGTGACGCCGCGAAGATTCACGCTATCGCCCGAGAACACGGATACGACTTAGCCGGCATGGAAGTATGTGACGTGGCGGACAATCTGGAAGCGGCGCGTACGGCAGTGCAACTAGTGCGTCAGGGACGGGCGCATATGCTGATGAAGGGGTTAATCAGCACAGCTGATATTCTCCGGGCGGTGCTTGACAAAGAGCAGGGGCTCAGGACCGGTAGAGTACTCAGCCATGTTGCCGTCTTGGAAGTGCCAACGTATCACAAGTTGCTGTTCCTTACCGACGGGGGGCAAAACATCGCTCCGGATGTACGTCAGAAGGCAGAGATTCTGCAGAACGCCGTGCAAGTCGCACGCGCTCTTGGCGTAACGTTACCGAAAGCCGCGCCCATCTGCGCGGTTGAGGTCGTGAATCCCAAGATGCAGGCTACTTTAGATGCTGCGGAGCTGGCAGAGATGGCTCACCGCGGGGAAATTGCCAATTGCATTGTCAGCGGTCCGATAGCCTTTGACGGTGCAATCAGTGCGGAAGCCGCCGCACATAAGGGGATTAAGTCAGACGTGGCGGGGGATGTTGACATACTGCTTATGCCGGATATCGAGGCCGGGAACATTCTCTATAAGACACTGGTTTATCTGGCGGGGGCCAAGGTAGCCGGGCTTATCGCCGGCGCAGCTGCTCCCATTGTGCTAACTTCACGCTCTGACAGCCCGGAAGCTAAGCTTCTCTCTATCGCTTGCGCCTCTGTGGTGGCAGGAGGAGAGGCGCGATGAAGAAGTATCTGCAGCTTTGTATCAATCCCGGGTCAACCTCGACTAAAATCTCGGTCTTTGAGGATGACGAGTTACTCCTAGACGAGTCGCTGACGCACAGCACGACAGAGCTGGCTAAGTTTGCGCGCATCGGCGAGCAGTACAGCTTTCGGCGGCAAGTGATCACCGATTTTCTCGCCGCTCGCGGTTTTGACATAGGGCGGCTTGATGCGGTTGTGGGCAGGGGAGGGCTCCTGAAGCCTATTCCTAGCGGCACTTACCAAGTCACCGACGCTATGGTGCGCGACCTGCAGGAGGCCAAACGGGGGGAGCATGCCAGCAACTTAGGGGGACTCTTGGCGCGCGACCTCGCGGACGCTTTAGGGACACCGGCCTTTATTGTCGACCCCGTGGTCGTTGACGAACTGGAACCGGTGGCACGCCTCTCCGGTCACCCACAGATCGAGCGCCGCAGCATATTCCACGCCCTCAACCAAAAGGCGGTAGCCAAGCGCTATGCTCTGGCGCAGGGGAAAGACTACAGAGAACTCAATGTTATCGTAGCGCACCTTGGTGGCGGCGTATCTGTCGGGGCGCATCGGCGCGGCAAGGTTGTGGACGTAAATAACGCGCTAGATGGGGAAGGCCCCTTCTCGCCAGAGCGCAGCGGCGGCCTACCATCCGGCGACCTCGCGCGGCTATGCTTTAGCGGCAAGTACAGCCATGACGACATCAAGAAGATGCTTACAGGGCAGGGCGGACTCGTCGCTTACCTTGGCACTAACGACGGACGCGAAGCAAGGCGCCGCATGGAAGCCGGCGATAACTATGCGGGGCTGGTTTTCAGAGCTTTGGCGTATCAGGTAGCCAAAGAAATCGGGGCCATGGCGGCCGTGCTTTCTGGCAAGGTCGACGCCATCATTCTTACGGGCGGACTAGCTTACGACCAAACCTATCTGGTACCGTGGATTGCGGAGGCCGTCTCGTTTATTGCGCCCGTAGAAGTAATGCCGGGCGAGGGGGAGATGACGGCTCTGTGCGCAGGAGGACTCCGTGTACTGCGGGGGGAGGAGACTGCCAAGGCTTATGAGTGAACCCGCCCTCAACCGGGTTTCAGTTATCGTGGGAGGCTACGGTAGTGGAAAGACGGAAGTCGCCATTAACCTGAGCTTGCACAAGCGCACAAAGAGCGATGCGGTTACCCCAGTCGAGCTAATCGACCTCGACATTGTCAATCCCTATTTTCGCAGCCGCGACAAGCTGACGGAACTCAAGGCGCGCGGAGTGCAAGTGGTGGCTCCCGCCGCTTGGGTGCGCCACGCTGACTTGCCCGCGCTACCCGCTGCCGTCAGCGGCAGTATCTTGCGGCGTGAGAATCGGGTGGTAATTGATGTGGGCGGCGACCCCGCCGGCGCAACCGCGCTTGGCCGCTTCAGCCGCGACCTAGCGCTCGAACCACACGACGTCTTTATGGTTGTAAACCCCTACCGGCCGCACACTAGGACGGCGCACGAAGTCTTAGGGCTACTCAACTTGATTGAACAGAAGTCGAGGCTTAAGATTACGGCCTTCATAAATAACGCTAACGTTATGCAGTTCACAGACCTTAGTCACCTTGAACGAGGACAGCAGCTGTTAGATGAACTGCGCGCACAAATGGGTATACCTACAGCGTTTGTTAGCTGTGTGCCGTCGCTTGTGCCCGAGGTGAGGGCCATGTGGCCACAATGCGTCGTACTTCCTCTACTACTCACCATGCGCCCGCCGTGGCGGGATGAGATGAATCCCCCTAAACACGGGGATTCATTAGAATAGGAGGTCTAGGCTTTGGCAAAAGTTACTTTCAACGAAGAAAGGTGCAAGGGATGTGAGCTCTGCACCGCAGTATGTCCGGTCAAGATTGTCGTCATGGCAGACAGGATTAACCGCCGCGGGTTTCGCCCGGCGATGGTAACGGAGATGCAGAAATGCATCGCGTGCGCGGCCTGTGCCCGCATATGTCCTGATGCCGTGATTGAAGTGGAGAGATAGGAGGTTTCGCATGGGTGAACGTGTCTTAATGAAAGGCAACGAGGCGATTGGGGAGGCCGCTATTCAGGCTGGGTGCCGCTTCTTCTTCGGATACCCCATTACGCCGCAGAACGAGTTGCCGGAGTATATGTCGCGTCGCATGCCGCAAGTAGAGGGTACCTTCCTGCAAGCAGAGAGCGAAGTCGCCGCCATCAACATGGTGTACGGCGCCGCCGGGGCCGGTGCGCGCGTGATGACTTCGTCGTCTAGCCCCGGTATTAGCCTAAAGCAGGAAGGAATCTCCTATCTAGCGGGAGCGGAATTGCCCGCCGTAATTGTCAATATCGTACGTGGAGGGCCCGGGCTCGGCAGCATTCAGCCCAGCCAAGGCGACTACTTTCAGGCGGTCAAGGGAGGAGGTCACGGGGACTATAGGCTGATTGTGTTGGCGCCCGCCAATTTGCAGGAGGCGGTTGACCTAGTGACGGAGGCCTTTGATTTGGCGGATTTCTACCGCAACCCCGTGCTCATCCTAGGCGATGGCTTGCTCGGGCAGATGATGGAGCCCGTTGAGTTTCGTAAGCTAGCCGGCCGGGAGCTGCCGCCAAAGACGTGGGCTACCACTGGTACGCGCCACCACCCGCACAAGAACATCATTAACTCGCTGGTGCTAGACGCGCCGGGACTAGAGAAGCACAATCTACACCTGCAAGAGAAATACGCGCGCATTAAGAGAGATGAACAAAGGGCCGACGTGCTGTACTGCGCGGATGCCGATGTAGTTATAGTTGCTTACGGTTCTACCGCCCGCATAGCTAAGACGGCGGTGATGAGTCTCCGGCAAGCCGGCTTTAAGGTAGGGTTGTTTCGACCCATTTCGCTTTGGCCGTTTCCGACGAATGAGTTAAACCAGCTCGTGCCCCACGTTAAGGCTCTGCTGACTGTGGAAATGAGCGCAGGCCAGATGGTTGAGGATGTACAGCTGGTGGTTAACGGTGCGAAGCCGGTTCACTTCTACGGCCGCATGGGCGGCATGGTGCCGACGCCCGAGGAAATCGGCGCTGAATGTGTAAAAGTGTTAGGGGGTGTCAGTTAGTGGCAAAAGTTTTCGCGCGTCCGGAATCACTGGTGGATATGCAGAGCCACTACTGTCCGGGCTGTACGCATGGTATCATTCATCGCCTGATTGCTGAGGTTATGGACGAGCTTAAGTTCGCCGACCGCGCCATTGGAGTGGCTCCGGTGGGCTGTGCTGTGCTCGGCTATATGTACTTTGCCTGCGACATGCAGGAGGCCGCGCATGGCCGAGCACCGGCGGTTGCCACCGGCATTAAACGTGTAGTTCCGGACAGCGTGGTGTTCACCTACCAAGGTGACGGCGATCTAGCGTCTATTGGCTGTGCGGAGATTGTACACGCCGCGGCGCGGGGGGAGAACATTACCACCATCTTTGTTAATAACGGTATCTACGGCATGACCGGCGGTCAGATGGCCCCCACAACTTTGCCGGGCGACAAGACTTCCACCTCGCCCTATGGGCGCGATACCAGAAAACAGGGTTTCCCCATTAGGGTATCCGAGATGTTGGCTACTCTGGATGGTCCGGCGTATGTTGCGCGCGTCAGCGTGCACAGCGTGCCTAACATCGTACGGGCGCGGCGAGCCATTAAGAAGGCCTTTGAGTATCAGATCGCCGGCAAGGGGTTTGCCCTAGTCGAGATCCTCTCGACTTGCCCTACCAACTGGGGACTAACACCGTTAGAGGCCTTAGATAAGGTGGCGAAAGACATGTTGCCTTACTATCCACTAGGTGAGTACAAGGACGTCGAGGCAGGTGCGAAAAAATGACGCTTGAAGTAGTGATGGCAGGCTTCGGCGGCCAGGGCGTAATGCTGATGGGGCAGATTCTAGCTTATGCCGGCATGGTGCACGGCAAACAGGTGTCCTGGATGCCTTCATACGGACCGGAAATGCGCGGCGGCACCGCGAACTGCACCGTCATAGTCGCGGACGAAACCGTAGGTTCGCCGGTGGTGGCGCACCCGTACGCAGTTGTGGCTTTGAACCGCCCGTCCTTAGATAAGTTTGAGGGCGCTGTTCGACCAGGAGGTTTACTGATCTATAACCAGTCTCTCATCAGCACGCCACCCACGCGCAGTGACATTCGGGTTGTGGCGGTTGCGGCCAACCACATTGCCGACGAGTTGGGCAATGTTAAAGTGGCTAACATGGTGGCGCTGGGAGCGCTCTTGGAAGCGACAGGGGTAGTCCCCCAGGAGTGCGTAGTTGCAGCGCTTAAGAAGGCTTTGCCCGCTCATCGGCAGGATATGCTGCTGGTTAACTTGGCGGCGATTGAGCGAGGGAAGGAAGCCGCCCTGCGATAGAAATTCTTTGACTTCTCTTTGGCGCATACCATGTAATAGTGTCCAAGGAGAGGTAGGGGAATACGGAAACTCATGCGGATTGCATACGTCATCGCCACTGTGGCATTTACTTTGGGCACTATCGCGGGGGCAGTTGCCGTCCGGGCCATGCCGCTTAAGCAACAGCGGGACCTCATGGGGTATCTAGACAAGTACATTGAGGGCATACTGGTAGGAAACATAGAGCCTGCGGCGTGGCAGAGCGTGCAGATCGCCAATCTGCAGTCGGTGGCCTTCCTCTGGCTCTCTGGCCTTGTAGTGGTGGGCGTGGTAGGCATACTTGTCCTGCTCTTTATGCGGGGTTTCGTAATTGGCTTTAGCGTTGGCTTCCTCGTTGTAGAAATGCAGCTCGAGGGCCTCCTCTTCGCCGCTGCCTCCGTTCTGCCACACAACCTGCTCGGGGTGCCGTCGCTGATAGTAATTGGGGCTCTGGGCATCGCCTTTTCCTTGCGCATGGCCTTCGGCCAGAAAGCGCGTGGAGCTAGGGAGCCGCATCCGGTTCTACACTATACCCTAAGCGTCCTGCTTATAGCGGGGGTGCTGACCGTTTCCGGCCTCATCGAGGTGTTTGTTACTCCCGTCTTTATCAAAGCTGTCGCCGCTCTCTTGTAGATCATTGCCTAGGAAATAGACCCAATACGACAGGAATCTGCGCTATCCGACAATGAGGAGTCGATTATGGGAAGTCCAGCCAAGCTCGCCATCGCGCTGTTCTTGCTGATGGTGGTGATGACCTGCGGTGCCGAAGCTCTAGTCATTAACAGCCCGCGTGCTGTTCTCCTTACCCCTGAAAGAGCAGATCCCCTATGGAGCAGAGCTGCCGCGGCTCGCCACGCCCCCGCTAGCTTAACAAAAGTACTTACGGCCGTGTTGGCGATCGAGTCCGGCAGGCTTGCGGAGCATGTGGTAATCAGTCCTAGCGCGGTGGCCGTAGGAGGGTCCTCGCTGCATGTGCGTGCCGGCGAAAGGTACACGCTGCGAGAACTTGTCTATGCTGCCATGCTAATTAGCGCTAATGACGCATCCGCTGCTATTGCCGAGCACTTAGGGGGTAGCCAAACCGGATTTGTCGCCATCATGAACACACGGGCGACGGAGCTTGGCATGAACAACTCTCGCTTTGCCAATGCGCATGGCCTGCCTGACAGCGGGCAGTTTTCCACGGCGGCGGATTTAGCACGCCTAGGATTACATGCGGCATCACTGCCCGAGTTTTTGGCCATTGCGTCGCAGGAGCGCGTGCGTCTCGCTAACGGACGTCTGCTCGTCAATCAAAACCGGTTACTCGGCACGCTCTCCGGGGTCGTGGGAGGCAAGACCGGCTACACAGATGAGGCGGGGCAGTGTTTCCTCGTCATCGCCAAACGCGACAACCTCACTTTGGTTAGCGTAGTTTTGGGCGCACAGGGAGTACAGATGTGGTCGGACAGCACGGCTCTACTGGAGCACGGATTTGGTGCTTTCCGGCGCGAGATACTGATTCGCGGCAGACAGACGCTAGGCGTCGTGGACATCCCCTTAGCCGGTCAGGTGCTCTTGGTAGCGGAACGCGAACTGGCGCGTACGATTGCCCGCGCTGAACAAGGGGAGTATAGTACTGAGTTAATAGTTAAGCCGCGCCTCTTCCCACCCCTGCGCCCGGGAGATAAGTTGGGCGAGGCTGTCGTTACGCAGGAGGGAGAAGAAATTGGGCGGGTGTACGTTACCATACCGGACTACATACCCCTTTTAACTTCTACCCGTTCCCTAGGCCTAGCGGGCGCTGTGACTCTGGCTATTGTCCTAAATACAATGATGCGGAGGCGGAGAAAGTGCAAAAAGTAATTGTCCTTTTTGGTGGTCGCTCTGCGGAACACGAGGTTTCCGTGCGGTCGGCTGCCTCCGTGCTGGAGGCCTTAGACACCACTCGTTTCCTGCCCCTCCCTGTGGGCATCAGTAAGCGCGGGCGCTGGCAAGCAGGGCTCGACCCCCGCGCCCTCCTGGCGGCTAACGAAACGGCCGTGCCTGAACCGCACGGTGATGAGTACATGGGACCTATTGCCCGCATACTTGCGCAAGCGGACATCATCTTCCCCGTGCTCCACGGGCCCTTTGGGGAAGATGGCAGTATGCAGGGTTTGTTCGAAGTAGTTGATAAGCCGTATGTAGGCTCAGGGGTGACGGCGTCGGCCCTAGGCATGGATAAGGTGTTTCAAAAGACCTTGTTTCGCTGTCAGGGCCTCCCGGTAGTAGACTTTGTTTGGTGTTGGCGGAGTGTCTACTGCAAGGAGCCGGACGCATTCCATGCCGAGGTTGAGAAGTCGGTGCAATACCCATGTTTTGTCAAGCCGGCCAATATGGGCTCTAGTGTAGGCATCAGCAAAGTAAACAGCCGAGAGCAGCTGCAGGACGCCATAGCGTCTGCATTGCGCTACGACAACAAGGTGTTGGTGGAGCGAGCCGTTAAGGGGCGGGAAATAGAGTGCAGTGTACTGGGGAACGAGGAGCTGACTAGCTCGCTGCCGGGCGAAATAGTACCTAGCGGCGATTTTTATGACTACACCGCCAAGTACATACAGCCGTCTACCCTGCATGTGCGGGCCGCGCTCTCGTCCGCGCAAACTAGCCAAATAAGAGAAATGGCGATGCGTGCACACCTGATTCTTGGCTGCGCGGGGCTATCGCGCGTTGACTTCTTCCTCTTGCCTGACGGCACGGCTTACGTGAGCGAGCTAAACACCATGCCGGGGTTCACTAGCATCAGTATGTACCCTAAGATGTGGGAAGCGTCCGGGCTTCCGTACACAGAGCTGATTACTCGCCTACTTGAGCTAGCTTTTGCCAGACACCAGGATGGACGCAGGATTTCTGTTGAATATCACGAATAAAGGGGTAGTTAGTCTATGTGGGAGGTGCGTTATGGGTTTATCCTTATCGCGGCGCGGGCTTAACATTCCTGCGTCACCTATTCGCAAACTGGTGCCGTTCGCTGACGAGGCCAAGGGCCGCGGCACAAAAGTGTATCATCTAAACATCGGACAACCCGACATTGCCACGCCGGACGAGATGTGGGAGAAGATCAAGAACTACGACGAAAAAGTATTGGCCTATGGGCCCTCTAACGGCATACTCGAGTTTCGTAAAGGACTGTGTGATTATTACGCGCGCTATGGCGTGAATGTGTCTCCGTCTGAGATCATCGTGACTACAGGCGGCAGTGAAGCTTTGTTGTTTGCGATGCTTGCCACCTGCGACGCAGGCGACGAGGTCCTCGTGCCGGAACCGTTTTACGCTAACTACAACGGGTTTGCAGTTTACGGAGACATTAAGGTAGTGCCGGTAACCGCGCAAGCGGAGGATGGCTTTAGGCTGCCCTGCAAATCCCGCTTTGTCGAGAAGATAACCCCACGCACTAAAGCCATATTGTTAAGCAACCCCGGGAACCCTACCGGTGTTGTCTATACAGGGGAAGAGCTCTCAACCGTTGCGGCACTCGCCCGCGAATACAACCTCTACATAATTGCCGATGAGGTCTACCGCGAGTTTGTCTACGACGGGGAACGGTATACCAGCATCATGTCTCTACCCGGGATTGAGCAACACGCGATTATCGCCGACAGCATCAGCAAACGCTTTAGTGCCTGCGGAGCGCGTATCGGGAATGTTGTGAGCAAGAATAAGCAGCTGATGGACTCCATCATGAAGTTTGCGCAAGCGCGGCTGTGCCCTCCGACGCTAGAACAAATCGGAGCCATCGGTGCGCTTAGCGTGCCTGACTCCTACTTTGCGGGCGTGTTGTCTGAGTACCAGGAGCGCCGCGACATTATCTACCGGGGCATCATGCAGATAAAAGGTGCCATCTGCAAACCCCCTAAGGGAGCGTTCTATGTCATTGCTAAACTGCCTATTGATGATGGAGACGCTTTCGCGGAGTGGATGTTAAAGAGCTTTTCGCTGGAGGGTGCCACGACTATGGTCGCTCCCGCAGCCGGCTTTTATGCCACGCCCGGCTTAGGTCGGGACGAGGTGCGTTTGGCGTATGTGTTAAACGCCACCGACCTAAAGCATGCCATGAAGGTTCTTGCCGCGGGTGTAGAGGAGTACCAAACGAAGGTAATGCGCTAAACTCCGGTCGTTCTAGTCCCCGCTTTAGCTGCATAGGCTGTATTAAACAGTGTTGCGCCAAGGAGGGGAATACGCATGTGGGTAATAACGGTTGGTCCCTTCCGGGGGAAGCGGGCGCGTACCGCGAAGATTTTAGGTTTAGCGGTGCTCGTGGTTTTACTGACTGCTCTCATCTGGCAGGTGCTTGATGTGATGCTGTCTCCAACGCAAATTCCCCACCCCGTTGTGGGCACGGGGGAGGTGGAGGGCGAACCTGCAGCCGAGACAGTGTTTCAGCGCATACTTACACACCTGCGTAACTGGTATGAGGATGGCTTTTGACCCCTGTAAAGGGGTCTTCATTTATCTAGGGGAAGGAATCGCTCGCTCAACGTGGAATAATAGAGGGGAGACTATTGCTTAAGGGGAAGGGTTATGGAACAGCATATCGAGGACTATCTAGACTACCTGGGGCTAGAGCGCGGACTGGCCGAAAACACGCTCGAGTCGTACGGCAGGGACTTGCGCCAGTTCTCCCGCTATCTGAGCTCACACTACGCGAAACCGTGGGAGACTTTAGATCGCGGTCAGATTCTGCTCTACCTCGACAGCTTGAAGCGACAGGGCAAGTCTGCGGCTACCGTCTCGCGTAGCCTAGCTTCAATCCGTTCCTTTTTCCGTTTCCTGAATCGAGAAGGTGCGTTGTCCGGTAACCCTGCAGCGCTCTTGGACACGCCTAAAGTAGAGAAGCGTCTCCCTAGGGTGCTAAGTCCCACGGAGGTAGAAACACTCCTCTACCGACCCGTGCTCTCCTCACCCGTGGGGCTGCGCGACCGCGCCATGTTTGAGGTCCTTTACGCTACCGGCATTCGCGTCTCCGAGCTGGTTTCACTGCAAGTCGCGGACATAAATCTTGCCGCCGGCTTCATTAAGTGTAAGGGCAAGGGCGGCAAAGAGCGAATGGTGCCATTGGGGACGGTGGCCGTTAAGGCAGTGGAGGGCTATCTCGGGACGGGACGCAAGCAGCTTGTGCGTTCCGGTGAAGTGCGTGCGCTGTTTGTCAATTGTCACGGGCGGCAGATGACCCGTCAAGGGTTCTGGAAGCTGCTGAAGAAGCACGTAAGGGGTACCAATATCGAGGCCAATATCTCCCCGCACACGCTGAGGCACTCCTTTGCCACTCACTTGCTCGATAACGGCGCGGACCTAAGGGCCGTGCAGGAGATGTTAGGGCACGCCGACATCAGTACCACCCAGATTTACACCCACGTTACGCGCACGCGGTTGCGCGAAATCTATGATAAGGCCCATCCACGGGCCTAGTTCAGGGAGGCTGCCGGATGCGGAGGACTGTCGTCTTTATTGTGCTGGATAGCGTCGGCGTCGGGGCGCTGCCTGACGCCGACCTTTACGGAGACCATGGAAGCAACACCCTTAGAAGTGTGCTGGATTACAACAAGTCGCTGACGCTACCTAACCTTGCCGCGCTTGGTATGGGAGCGATTTTGCCTCACTCAGGGCTCGTAACCCCACGGCCTCCTTTGGGGGCATATGGCCGGGGCATGACTGCCTCCCCTGCCAAAGATACTATTACCGGACACTGGGAGATGGCGGGGATTGTCTTGGGACACCCCTTTCGCACTTTCCCGGCAGGCTTCCCCACCGCCGTAGTGCGCGCTTTGGCAGAGAGAACCGGCAGGCAATTCCTAGGTAATGTGGCTGCCTCGGGTACAGAAATCATCCGCGACCTAGGCCGCGAGCATCAGGTTACAGGCGCGCCGATCCTCTACACTTCCGCCGACAGCGTGATGCAGATCGCCGCGCATGAGGAGACGGTGCCGCTCGCCGAGCTCTACCACATCTGCCAAGTAGCCCGGGAGCTGATGCAGGGTGAGTTTAACGTAGCAAGAGTTATCGCGCGGCCCTTTAATGGTGAGTGGCCCTACGTTCGCACGCCTAACAGGCGCGACCTAGCGGTGGCTCCGCCGGGACAGACGATGCTAGACATTATCGCGGGCCAAGGACTACCCGTCGTTGGCATAGGCAAAATATGTGACATCTATGCCGGGCACGGCCCCACCCAATGTTTCAAGTCAAAGAACAACCGCGAGGGCATGGTGCTGACAGAGAGCGCTTACCGTGACACCGCGGGCGGACTGGTCTTCACAAATTTGGTGGACTATGATCAGCTCTACGGCCACAGAAACGACGCCGCAGGGTATGGGCGGGCCCTGAAGGAGTTTGACGACTGGTTAGGCGACTTCCTTGGGACACTGCGGGAGACCGACTACCTGTTCCTGGCCGCCGACCACGGGTGTGACCCGCTGTATGCAGGTACCGACCATACGCGAGAGTATGTTCCCATCCTTGCTTACTCTAGAGAGAGAGAGGCA
The DNA here is from genome assembly GCA_964349715.1 of uncultured Peptococcaceae bacterium. Classification (GTDB taxonomy): domain Bacteria; phylum Bacillota; class UBA994; order UBA994; family UBA994; genus UBA994. The sequence continues at coordinate 33,338 of CAYGHR010000004.1, read as the reverse complement.
GGGCGACCTATTGGCGACCGGGCGACGTTAGCAGACATAGGCGCCACCATCCTAGATGTGTTGGGATTTGACGAGAGACTGGCCGGGACTTCGTTCCGCGCGGAATGGGGGGCTTTGCCGTGAAGATGTATGACACGATCAAGAAAAAGCGGGACGGGCAAGAGCTCACTGCCGGCGAAATAGCGTACGTTGTAGACGGAGCGGTTAGCGGCGCCATCGCGGATTATCAGCTAACGGCGCTCCTCATGGCCATTTTCCTTAAGGGTATGAGCGAAAGGGAAACGGCGGAGCTAACCACCGCTATTGCCGCTTCGGGTAAGCAGATTGTGTTAGATAGCCCTAAATCCGTGGATAAGCATTCTACCGGGGGGGTAGGAGACACCACAACCCTTATTGTCGCCCCCGTGGTCGCGGCCTGCGGGGTTCCCGTCGCCAAAATGACAGGGCGAGGCCTCGGACACACCGGGGGAACAGTGGACAAGCTAGAAAGCATCGCAGGGTTTTCAGCAGTTCTTTCTCCGGAGCAGTTTAAGGCGCAGGTGGCTAGGGTTGGTCTTGCACTTATTTCCGCTTCAGCTGAGTTAGCACCTGCGGACAAGGTGCTGTACGCGTTGCGTGATGTCACCGCTACGGTGGAAAGCATACCTCTCATCGCGAGTTCCATCATGAGCAAGAAAATCGCCGCAGGTGCTACGCACATCGTACTGGATGTGAAGTACGGGCGAGGCGCATTTATGCGGGAGCAGGGCGCAGCGGAGCAGCTCGCCACCACTATGGTCGACATAGGCAGGAGGGTAGGGCGGCCGACGACTGCCGTATTGACGAGCATGGAGGCACCTCTCGGCAATGCTATAGGCAACGCGCTGGAGATTAAGGAGGCGCTCTCGGTGCTTGGGGGAGGCCTCTACTCACCGGATTTGCGGGCGGTTTCGTTGGCCATCGCGCGCGAAATGTTACTTCACTACTACCCGGGCCTTACCCGAGACTCCGCTCAACTCTTGGCCGAGCGAGCGTTAGAGTCCGGTGAGGCCGAGAGAAAATTCTTCGAAGTGGTCACCGCGCAAGGCGGAGACCTGACACAACCGCTCCCCGTCGCGAGCCTGTCCTACACCTCTACAGCCGCACAAGGCGGATACATCGCCGCCATCGACCCGCTGGCACTCGGCAGTCTGGCAGTCGACCTTGGCGCCGGACGCCGAAAGAAGGATGACCCCATTGACTACGGCGCGGGGATGGTTTTGCATGTGAGGGTAGGGACTCGCGTCGCTCCCGGCCAACCCTTGCTTACTGCTTATTCCAGTGAAGTCGTCACGAGGGAGACCGCGGCGGCTCTAAGTAATGCCGTAACCATCAGCGAAACCCCCGTCACCCCCGTGCCCCTCATCCTCAAAACCATCCCTCACAACACCGGGGACGCGCGCAACACCGGGGACGTGTAATTTTGTTTCGCATTAAACCTGCTTCGCTTGGCAAAGCTAAGGAAAACGTGCCAAGGAGGCTCATCAATGCTCTCGACGCTCTTAAGAAGTACTGCCGCCGCCTTGTGCTTAATACTGGCGTTCGTTCCGGTTGGCTACAGCTCTGACCCCAGCATACCCGCGCTCGCTCTGGAACAGGCTTTACGGGCTCCCGCAGCTTTGCTCATGGACGCAAACACGGGAGCTGTGTTGTTGGCCCGCAACGAACATGAAGCCAGACCGGTTGCCAGCCTGACTAAGCTTATGACGATGTTGCTTGTCTTTGAAGCAGAGGCCGCCGGACGGGTAAAGTGGGAGGACACGGTCGCAGTCAGTGCCCATGCCGCGGGCTTTGGCGGTTCGCAGATTTGGCTGGAAACAGGGGAGACTCTGACACTCGAGGAGCTGTTTCTCTCCGTAGCTATAGAATCGGCTAATGACAGCGCAGTTGCCTTGGCCGAGTTTGTGGCCGGCAGTGAAGAGGGCTTCGTCGCTCTGATGAATGAGCGCGCTAGAGCTCTCGGCATGGCCAACACGCACTTTACCAGCGCGAGTGGTCTAGATCTCGGTAGCCCGCACTCTAGCGCCATGGACATGGCCCTTCTGTCACGCGAGATTCTTCGCCACCAACAAGTGCACGAGTTTGTGACCATCAGAACTCACGAGTTGACGCGAGCCCGCACGAGGACTACGCTTACCAACACTAATCGCGACCTCTTAGCTGCCTATCTTGGCTACGACGGTCTAAAGACCGGGTGGACAAGGCGGGCAGGGCATTGTTTGGCCTCGACCGCGAAGCGCGGCGATTTGCGCTTAGTCGCTATTGTGTTGGGTGCGACTTCGTCCACCGAGCGGCGGAGCGACATCGTCAAGCTATTAGACTATGGCTTCGCTAACTATGAGGGACGAAGGGTAGTAAAAGAGGGGCAAGTTGTGGGTGAAGTGCCCATAGCCAAGGGCACAAACCAAGTCGCTGAGGCTGTAGCGGCAAGCGACCTCTATCTGCTGCTGGCGAAAGGGCACCGCTCTCCGGTCGAGACTCGAGCTGAGTTGCTACGCGTAGCTGCGCCAATTGTTGTCGGGCAGGCGCTAGGGCGTCTGTGGGTTACAGCCGAGGGGCAAGAGCCTGTCTACGTCCTGCTTGTGGCTAAAACGTCTGTGGCGCGTGCGTCGTGGTGGCAGAATTTTAGACGGATGTGGGAGTCCTTGCTACCCGTACCCTAGCTCTTACGCCTCCTCGTGGAGGCTTTGTTCTTTCCTTAGCAGGATTTTGCTGCCAGAGGGAGAACAATAGTAGGCGAGGGGGGGTTGTAATTTATGGGTTTCAGTACTCGCTATCGCGGTAATGTCCTCGTTGTGTCACTGAGCGGCGAACTTGACCATCACTCGGCCGATGAACTGCGTCAGGCCATCGAAAAAGAACTCGACAAAGATATCGCACGGCACATATTACTTGATCTCTCGCAGCTGGTTTTCATGGATAGCTCAGGGGTGGGCGTGTTGCTCGGTCGTTATCGCCGGGTTCTTGCGCAAGGCGGGAAGATGGCGGCCTACGCCCTGCATCCTCATTTAAAGCGCCTGTATGAGTTGGCTGCACTGTCTAAGGTCATCCCGGCGTTCGCCTCTGAGAGTCTCGCCGTGCATGAGCTGAAGAAAGATGAGGTGTTGCGGCGATGAAGGGCTGGTTTGAGCTACGTATACCTGCCTTATCGCAGAATGAGAGTTTTGCGCGGTCGGTTGTCGCTCTCTTTGCTTTACAGGCAGGAGACTGGTCGGTAGCGGAATTAAACGAGATAAAGACCGCCGTATCAGAGGCCATTACTAACTCCATCATCCATGCCTATGAAGGCAACCCCAACCAAGGCGAGATTGTTGTCAAAGGACACGTGACCGCGGGCACTTTGGAAGTGACGGTAATCGACTATGGACAGGGCATAGGCGATGTTGCTCGCGCTAGGGAGCCTCTGTTCACGACAAAATCACATGAGGAGCGCAGCGGGCTAGGGTTTACCGTCATGGAGAACTTTATGGATGAACTGACCGTTAGTTCATCACCCGGGCAGGGGACCACGGTTAGAATGGTCAAGCATCTTATCGCCACGACGGTACAGTAATGGAGATGGTCAACGCTAGGCAGCTAGCTCGCGCGGAAGTTCTCAGTGAAGCGGAAACACAGACACTGCTTCTCCGCCTGAGAGCGGGCGATGCTCCGGTGCGAGAGCAGCTCTTTGTGGGTCACGCTCGCCTCGTATACTCCATTGTCGCGCGTTTTCTTAACGCCGGCCACGATCCTGAGGACCTATTCCAGCTCGGTAGCATTGGGCTGCTAAAGGCGATCGACAGATTTGACTTGTCCTATGGAGTCAAGTTTTCCACCTATGCGGTCCCACTTATTATTGGGGAGATTAGGCGCTTTCTGCGCGATGACGGACCTATTAAGGTCTCACGCGCTCTCAAGGAGACAGCCCTTAAGTTGCGTCGCACACAGGAGAGTCTGCAGCGCGAGCTAGGGCGTGAGCCAAAGCTGCGGGAGGTCGCACAGCACCTCAACATTGGTGAAGACCTCGCACTCGCGGCGCTTGAGTCCCTGCGAGCCCCCTCTTCACTCGAGGAACAGGTGAACCAAGACGAGGGGCAGCCGGTTTACCTCGTGGACCGCATTAAGCAACCTGGCCTTGAGGAGGACGCCCGTGTGCTACAACTCGCTCTGCGCGAGTTACTCACTTCACTCCCGCGGCGAGACCAACACATCCTCACCGCCCGCTACTTCCAGCTGAAGACGCAAGCCGAAGTCGCGTCTGAGTTAGGCATTAGTCAGGTGCAAGTCTCACGCCTAGAAAAGGCCGTCCTGCTCAGGCTGCGACAACTTCTGTTATAAGTGCATCAAACTGCCGCTATCGACCGATACTACGGTTAGACGCTAGCTGTTAGAGGCGATACTCTGAGAGGAGGTCGAGTGCGATGCGCTCTGTGCGCAAACCGGCGGTCTTCGCATTGGTTATGGCATTCATTGGCATAGTCGCGGTGTATTGGCTGTACTTTGCGCTTCTCTCGCGCGAAAGACGCCCCCAGGGAGCCACACTGGTGCATTTGATCATTTCGCCGCTAAAGGAGGTGCAGCATGACACAAATCGTTAAGGTTCTAGAGCTCGTCGGGGAATCACCGAAGAGTTGGCAGGAGGCTGTTGAAAGCGCTGTACATGAAGCCGCACGCACGGTCGACCACATTACGGGGGTGGAAGTATACAACCTCACAGGTAACGTGGAAAACGGGCACATCGTGGAGTATAAGGCTAACGTAAAAGTGGCATTCCTCGTGGAGCACCACCGATAGAATAAAAGAGCGCTTCCGTCCACGGAGCGCTCTCTTGCTTTCGTATGAACGCCCCCACTTACGCCCAAACTAAACGCGGAGGTGGGATGAATGGCCAGCAAGACGAAAACGGAACGCAGAAAGCAGTTTGAGCAGAAAGCGTATCAACAAATGGTCATAAAAAAGCGAACCAAAGTACCGCTTGCTCGCAACGTAATTGTTGCTTTTCTGGTCGGCGGTTTAATTTCGGTCATTGGTCAAGGGCTGATGATGCTTTTTGTGCACCTTGGTTTTCCTGAGGAACAAGCCGGTGACCCGACGGTGGCGGTGCTAATTCTTATTGCCAGCGTCTTGACCGGCCTTGGGGTCTGGGACGTAATAGGGCAGTTTGCCGGTGCGGGTGCGGGTGTTCCGGTAACAGGGTTTGCCAACTCCATTGTCTCGTCCGCGCTTGAGTTTAAGCGAGAAGGGTTGGTGCTTGGCGTAGGCGCACGCATGTTCCAACTCGCCGGTCCGATTATCGTTTACGGCACGGTCACTGCCTTCGTGGTTGGCGCAGTGCACGCCGTGCTTAGATAGCCATGCCCGCGATAAAAAAGGCGGGTCTACAGACCGTAACGTTTAGTCGCCCGGTTGCCGTGGTCAGTGCAGCCTGCGTGGTGGGCCCGCTCGAAGGAGAAGGCCCGCTCAGCGGCAGCTTCGATGTTGTCTATCAGGACATGTTAAACGGAGAAAGCAGCTGGGAGAAAACCGAACGCACTATGCTTAAGGAGGCAGTGCAGTGTGCTCTTAGCAAAGCGAATCTCAACTGCGATAACATCGACTATCTATTGGCGGGAGATCTACTCAATCAGTGCATATCCGCTAACTTTGCCGCCAGAGACCTTGGAATCCCAATGCTTGGTCTCTACGGGGCCTGTTCTACCATGGCGGAGAGTGCAGGCCTAGGAGCGGTGCTCATTGATGGGGGATATGCCACATATGCGGTGGCGGCAGTCTCAAGTCACTACGGGACAAGCGAGCGGCAGTACCGATTCCCCACTGAATACGGAGGGCAACGTCCCCCCTACAGCCAGTATACAGTTACCGGAGCGGGAGCTCTGTTGCTAGGGGTGGGGTCTAGTTTTCAGGGGATGCTGCCGCGTGTCACGCACCTAACCGTCGGCAAAGTCACTGATTTGGGCCGCAAGGACCCTTTCGACATGGGTTCTGCCATGGCACCCGCCGCTGCAGATACTGTCCTGCGGCATTTCGCCGACCTTGCGCTGACCCCAGACCATTACGACCTAGTGCTTACCGGAGACTTGGCGTTAGTAGGGCATAGTCTAGTGGAAGAGCTCTTGCTGCAAGGAGGGCTTGTCCTGGGAGAGCGCTTGCAGGACTGCGGGTTGCTGGTGTTCGATAGGTCGCGCCAAAACGTGTTCGCCGGGGGCTCGGGTTGCGGATGCAGCGCTGTCGTGTTGTGTGGGCATATGATGGAAATGTTTAAGCAAGCTAAACTCAAGCGGCTGCTACTGGTAGGAACGGGGGCGCTTCTTAGCCCCACTACCTTTCAGCAAGGCGAATCCATACCCTGTATTGCCCATGCCGTGGCCCTTGAGCTGTGTGACGATCGCTTTATGGAGCAGGAGGCAAGAGAGCAGTGATCTTCGTTAAGGCTTTTGTTGTGGGAGGACTTATCTGTGTCCTAGGTCAGCTGTTGATGGACCTTACTCCGCTGACTCCCGCTCATGTCCTCACCATCTTGGTTGTGAGCGGGGGAGTGCTCTCCGGATTAGGGCTGTACGGGCCTCTGGTGGAGTGGGCGGGCGCAGGGGCGAAAGTACCCATTACCAGTTTTGGGCATCAGCTGGTGCAGGGCACACTTAGTGAGCTGGCCAAAAGCGGCCCTATGGGGGTGTTAAGCGGTATCTTCGATCTGTCGAGTGCAGGCATAACGTCCGCTATAATCTTTGGCTTCTTCGTAGCTCTGCTCTTTAACCCTAAAGGATAACCTCCATCGGCGAGCTTAAGCGGCCCTGAATGTGCTATAATAGCCAAAATGGGCCGCTGGAGGTGCTCGGGTGGAGGTTATTGTCTGTCACGCTAACGCGGATTTTGATGCCCTAGGTTCACTTGTGGCTGCTAAGCTACTTAGACCAAAGGCACTAGCCTGTTTCCCGGGGCACATCAACAAGAAAGTTAAGGAGCTTTACTCGCTGTACAAGGACAGCCTGAACCTGACGCTACTCGAGCATGTCAACGTGCAGGAAGTCACGCATCTAATACTGGTTGATACCCAGAGTGCGGACCGCATCGGCAAACTCAGGCCCTTGTTTGCGCGCCCTGACGTGAAACTTACTATTATCGACCACCATCCGCGACACGCGCTATTGCCTGAGTGGGCTAACCTACATATTGAGGCTGTAGGGGCCACTACTACACTCCTAGTGGAGGAAATAGCGGCGCGAAAGATTAACGTCACCCCTAGTGTGGCTACGGTCTTGGCAACGGCCATTTACTCAGATACCGCCTGTCTCACCGCAGGCTATACGACTGCCCGTGACGCTACGGCCGTGGCCTTTTTGTTGTCCCAACAAGCGAATCTTGAAGTAATAGCCTCGTACACGCGCAGCCCTCTGTCAGACGGGCAGCGCTCCTTGTTTGAGGAGCTTCTGGCTTCGTCGCGGGACATTGTGGTCAAGGACGCGAAGGTAAAACTGACTACGTGCGAGGTCAGCGAATACGTAGACGGGTTAGCCGTGCTAACGGGGAAACTGGCGGAGATTGACGACTGCGATGCGTGCATTGCCGTGGTAAACATGGACGGCAGGGTACACGTAGTGGGTAGGAGCAAGAGCAGCCGTATAGACATGCAGAAGTTGATGCAGCGCTTAGGGGGCAGCGGTCATGCGCAGGCAGCCTCAGCCACCCTAAAGGATGCCTCTCGCGCCGACGCAGCCCAGATAGAAAACCTGCTGCAGGACATTGTTGAGCCACCTCTGCGAGCGCGCGACATCATGAGCTCCCCCGTGCGCAGCGTCGCCCCCGACACAACTATGGCCGAGGCAGGGCAGTTAATGCTCCGCTCGGGGCACAGCGGTTTGCCTGTGATTTTGGACGGGAAGTTGATCGGCATTATCTCGCGCCGCGACCTTGACAAAGCTAATCACCATGGACTGGAAACAGCGCCGGTCAAGGGGTTTATGTCCTCACAAGTAGTAGTTGTTTCTGCCACTGCCTCACTGGAGGAAGTGCAGAGGATCCTGATTACCAAGGATATAGGACGCCTGCCCGTGGTGGATGAAGATGGCAAAGTACTTGGCATTGTAACACGCACTGACGTGCTGCGCACGCTACACGGAAAGAGTTATCCCCATTGGTATCAGGCTACTTACCGCTCACGCCCCGACCAAGAGACGCTGGGGGATGAATACGTCACGGCAACCCTAGAGGCACACATCGGCAGCAGGACCATGGGCCTGCTCCTTCTCATAGGCCAAGAGGCCGACCGTCAGGGTGCCCGCGCCTATCTGGTCGGCGGCTTGGTGCGCGACATTTTCATCGGGCATGAGAATGTGGATGTAGACGTAGTGGTGGAACCGGAGGCCATACCGTTAGCGCAACGCATTGCCAAGCTCTTAGGCGCTACGTGCGTGGAGTACCCTAAATTTGGCACAGCCACCGTAACGCTGCCACAGGGCGAAACCATTGACTTTGTCACGGCGCGTACCGAGTTCTACGCCATGCCCGCAGCTCTCCCCGATGTAGAGAACGCCAATATACGCCAAGACTTGTATCGCCGGGACTTTACTATCAATACTCTGGCGGTAGTTCTCAATCCGAGTCAGTTCGGCAAGCTGCTTGACTTCTTTGGCGGGCGTGATGACCTTACGCAAGGGCTTGTGCGTGTGCTCTACAATCTTAGTTTTGTGGAAGACCCCACCCGCATTATCCGCGCCATTCGCTTTGAGCAGCGATATGGTTTTCGCATTGAGGAGCAGACCGAGCGGTTCCTGCGCAATGCGCTGGAGAACGGGGTGTTAGAGAAAGTCTCGCGCGAGAAGCTGCGTGATGAACTGCAGTTTATGCTAGGCGAGGCGGCCGCCTCGCGCTCTGTGCTGCGCATGGATGAGCTCGGTGTGTGGCCGCACGTGCTGCCTGATTTTATGCTTAGCGATAAGCAGATTAGGACTATGCGCGTTGTGTCTCAATCTAGCATCGGCATCGGGTTGGACCAGTTTGCCGTCTACATGACCGTTATTCTCATGTATAAACCCTTTTCTGAATGGCCTCCGCTCGTTGAGTCTCTGAAGCTTCCGCGCAAGGCGCGCGATGTCTGCCTCGAAGTTGCCACTCACGCTGAGGCGGTTACGCGCGCTTTCCATGATGGGAAGGCAACGCTGCCGGAGATCTGGCTAATGATAGAAGATCTGTCCGGCGAAGCGCAGTTGATTATCGCTTCAGGTCTTGGCACGGAGGTCTTCCGTCAGCTAAGAGAATTACAGACCAAGGTTACCGAACGCCCCATGGTCAGCGGGCAGGATCTGATACAGCGCGGAGTCTCGCCCGGCCCTTTGATAGGGCGCATACTGGCGGAGCTAAAGAGGGCCCGCTTAGGGGGGCTTGTCCCTACGCAGGAGGCGGAGCTCGAGTTCCTAGATGTTCTCTTAGAGCGCAGTCTAAAGGGAGGAAACTAACGTGGACATCCTGTCGTTACTACCCGAGAACCTCATTTTCTTGTTGCCTTCGTTGTTGCTCGCGGTTACAGTGCACGAATTCTCCCACGCCTGGGTTTCACACCGCCTCGGCGACCCCACGCCACGATACAACGCGCGCATTACCCTTAACCCGCTGGCCCATATCGATCCCCTCGGACTCATTACTTTGCTCGTCTTTGGCTTTGGCTGGGGCAAGGCAGTAGAAATCGACCCTAGCTACTATCGCAATCAGCGACAGGGGATTCTTTTGGTATCAGTCGCAGGTCCGATCTCTAACATAGTGACGGCCTTTCTGTTAATGTTTGGGTTTGTAGTGCTGTTAACCACCAACCCTATGCTGGAAGACTCATTTGGAGCGCAGCTGCTAAGGACAGGTTTCTCTATCAATGTTGTTTTGGCTGTTTTTAACATGCTGCCCATTCCTCCCCTTGATGGCTCTAAAGTGCTCGCTAGCCTGCTGCCGAGGCGATTAGCCTACCGTTTTCAGAGCTTAGCGCAGCAATGGGGCTTCTTCATACTCATCCTTCTCATGGCTACCGGCTTGATTGGGACCATACTTAGGCCCCTCAGCAATGCTTTGCTGTGGGGTATGTTTCGAGCTATTCTGGCCGTGGTAGGGGTAGTGATGTGAGCGGGCTTAGCATCTCATGTTCGACTTATACCGGTACACTGGCGTCATTAACCGCGCTGGTACTAAACGGCCATATAGACGTCTACTCTCTGAGTCTTGCGCAAGTGGCAGAGCAAGTGGTTCTGGCCATACTCGACCCGGACTCTCCCTTAAGCGCAGACGATGCAGGCGCGGAACTGGTCTTGTGTGCTAGCCTCTTGCGTTACAAGTCCAAGTCTATGCTTCCCGCTCGCGAGGATAACGATGTGGCGGTAGCATTAGATGAGTCGGAGGAAGCGGGTTTGACACCTAGCGTGCGCTTCGGCGGCCAGGACTATCAGGCTGCTGCGGACGCCTTGGAGGAACTAGCCCTCGTGGCTTCACGCCTTTATGTTCGCGGCATGGTGGATGAGCAGCCTAGCGGACCGCCCGTTTTACAGACATCCCTGATGTCGCTGGTGATGGCATTCCAGCACCTGCTCCACCAGGCCTCTGCCTTGACGATGGAGATTCCTCCGGAGGAGTTTACTCTGTCAGAAGCAATTACCTACCTGCAGGATATGTTCAATGGCCAAGCTAGATTGCGGGTAGGCGATCTCTTCCCGCAGGGAAGTAGCAGGCTACATATCATCGTGATTTTCTTGGGGTTGCTGGAGCTGATTAGGCTAGGGCAAGTAGAGCTGATGGACAGCGAGTGCGGGGAGCTTTTCCTCTGCGCGCAGGGGGAGGGGCGCGTTGCTTGACAGATTAGGTTTGCTCGAAGCAGTGCTGTTTGCCGCCTCGGAACCTGTAGGTGAGGCGAAGTTGTGCGACATTCTGGGGGTAAGCGCGAGCGAGTGTAAGTTGCTGCTCGCTAGCTATCAGGAGAGCTTAGAGAAGCCTCTGCGCGGCATCATGCTCCGGGCGGTGGCCGGCGGTTGGCAGTTGGTTACCAAGCCGGAGGCTGCGGAGTTGGTGAGTCAACTGGCGAGTCAAAAAAGGTATCGTCTATCCAAGCCGGCGCTTGAGGTGTTGGCGCTGGTGGCCTATCGGCAGCCCATTACTCGCTTGGAGATAGAGGAACAGCGCGGCGTGAAGTGTGAGCGCTCTCTGCTGAACCTAATGGAAAGGAATCTCATTTGCGAGGTGGGCCGTAAAGAGTCGGTTGGACGGCCCATTCTCTACGGGACTACCGACACGTTTCTAGAGCAGTTTAATCTCTTCTCCCTAAAAGACTTGCCGCCAAGCCGCTCCTAGCGTAGGTAATCTGTAGGATGGGTATGCTACAGAAAACCCTTGGAGAGGAATGTTTGCTTGGCTCTAGCTTTATCTCTGTCAGTTATCCTTTTGGCTCTCTTGGCAGTTGCCTATCTCACCCGTGCCGAACTTGAGCTGACATATCTTAGGCGAGGCGCATCCGACACCCTGACCCTCAGTATGGTCGCGCCTTTGGGATTAGTTGTCTACAGAAAGGAAATGCCGGTGCTCGGCTTCCCTGGGCGGGGCAGTCCTTTGGAAATTGAACCCACATTTATAGAGACGTATCACCTGCTATCCACCCAATATAGCCCCGTGATGCGGTTTTTGTTTGATCGGCTGGAAGTACGCTCGCTGACATGGCAGACAAACGTAGGTGTGGGCGACGCCGCCCTCACAGCACTCCTTAGCGGCATAATCTGGACTTGTAAGGGGACCCTGCTCAGCCTGTTGCAGAGACGCACGCGCGCGCAGGCAGAGGACGTAACAGTGGCCGTATCTCCGAGCTTCAACCGCCATGAGTTTAGGACTTTCCTGCAGTGCATATTCTCCCTGCGCGTTGCGCACATTATGTATGCGCAAGGTCTACTGCTGTGGAGACGACGAAAGCACAGGAAAGGAGCGGTGAGTAGGCTTGGAGAATCACCCTATTCAGGGACTGATGAAAACCGCCATGGAGAGCATCAAGGACATGGTGGACGTAAACACCATCGTGGGTGACCCGGTTGAGACCCCTGACGGCAGCGTAATTATGCCCATCTCGCGTGTGACCTTCGGGTTTGCTGCGGGGGGCAGCGAGTTTGAGGCCGGCAGGAATCATGCCGATGGCATGCATCCTTTTGGCGGCGGCTCAGGTGCGGGTGTAACGGTACAGCCTGTGGCCTTCTTGGTGGTAGGTACAGGCAACATTAGGCTGTTGCCTGTCGACACAAACACTGTAGTTGACCGCATCATTGACGTAGCTCCGCAGATACTGCAGCAAATTCAAAGCATGATCAACCCTCCCCAAACAGGTGTAACCGAGTAGTCCGGGCCGGACTCCTCGAGTGCTACTACCACCTCCCCTGCCATATAATCGATATGGAGGGGAGGCTTTCATTGTGCGCGTTATTGCACTGCTAGCTGCAGCCTTGGCGTGCCTAGTGTGTCTAGGCGCGCCGTTAGGCTCCGCGCAGTTAGCGGACGTACCCACAAGGGCGTCGGCGGCGATACTGATGGATGTGGAGAGCGGAGTAGTATTACAGGGCAAGAACGTGCACGGGCGCGTGCCGATCGCCAGTCTGACTAAGATTATGACTGCACTACTGGCGGCAGAGAGCGGGAAGCTCGACGCTGTGGTGGTTATCCCACCGCAAGTAGCAAAGGTAGAGCCGCGCAACATCTGGCTTTCGCCGGGGGAGAACATCACACTGAGAAACCTGGTCTATGGTCTGTTAATGCGTTCCGGCAACGATGCCGCCTTGGCAATTGCCTACTTTCTTGCGGGTAGCGTCGAAGCATTCGCAGCCGCTATGAACGCGCGGGCTAGGGAACTGGGGGCCTTGGATTCGCATTTTGTCAACCCCAATGGGCTTCCGAACGCGAAGCATCTGTCGACCGCTTATGACATGGCGCTCATCACCCGCGCACTCCTGAGCGACCGCTTTCTGCGTCGGGTAGTGAGTACGACCCGCTACCGCGCCCCGTGGGAAGGCCGCGGGTATGACCGTATCTGGCATAATACCAATCGGCTGTTACAGCTGATGCCGGGGGCAGATGGTGTCAAGACAGGGTGGACTAGGGCCGCCGGACGGTGTCTGGCTGCCTCTGCCACCCGCCAGGGATGGCAACTGCTGGCCATTGTGTTGAACTCTCCTGATCACTACGGTGAGACGCGCGCACTCCTAGAGTGGGGCTTTGCCAATTATCAGCGAGTAGTTTTGGTCGAGCGGGGCCAGTACCTAGGTTCGGTGCACGTAGCGCACGGGTTTCCCTCCGTCATTGGGGCTATGGCCGAGCGCAAAATGGCGTGGGTCGTGCCGCGGGGACGCCCACTAGCTGTCGTTACAGAAATTGACCTTCCGCGCGAGGTGAGGCCTCCGGTTATGAGCGGTAGCGTCATTGGGCAGCTGGCGGTTGTCATAGAGGGGCACCAGGCGGCTTCGATTCCGCTCGTCGCCGACCAAGCCGCAGCACATACATCTTGGCTTCGGAGGCTGGCGGACCTCGCGCAGCAGTACTTACGTTTCTTGGAATATTCCCTGCGGTGGCCTGCATGATGAACGCCATTTGGGCTCTCCTGATACTCAGCGGCATTCTCTACGCTCTCGCCGCCACTAACGACGCCGCAATCATCGCCCAAGTACTTCTACAAAGCGGCGAGCAGGCCATTGCCCTGACCATGGGGCTGATAGGAGTCATGGCCTTTTGGTCAGGGCTAGCTCGTATTGCGGAACGGGCAGGGCTGGTAGCGGGGCTCGGAGCCCTACTGCGACCTTTGTTTTTGCTTCTGTTTCCCTCTTTGCGCGGTCACGAGCAGGCACTTACGGCTGTAACTCTCAATGTATGCGCTACTTTTCTGGGGCTTGGGAATGCGGCGACGCCACTGGGGCTTCGCGCTATGACTTTGCTGCAGCAGATCAATCCATCCAAAGACCGGGCCAGTGACGCCATGTGTACTCTGCTGGCACTTAACACAACTGGTCTCGCGTTATTTCCGGCATCTGTGGTGGGGTTAAGGTTAGCCTTAGGCAGTGCGCACCCGGCTGCAGTCGTTGACAGCACTCTGTTGACCGGACTTGCGGCCACAGTCATCGGTTTGGTCTGCGACAGGTTATTTCGGAAGCGGTGGCGCAGTTGATTGTGCTCTTAGTGTGCGCTGCGATTGTTTTGGCAGGTCTGCTGCGGCGGGTGGCGGTCTTTGATGAATTTGTGGAAGGGGCGAAGGACGGGGCGTTGATCAGTCTCCGTCTCTTCCCCTTCATATTGGCCATGCTCATGGCTGTCAATGTCCTTAGCTCATCCGGCTTACTGAACTCACTGGTGGAACAAGTCGGAGGGTTAGTGGAGCTCTTCGGCATACCGCGCGAGATTGCCCCGTTAGCGCTCCTGCGACCGCTGACCGGCAGCGGCTCCCTCGCGCTTACTGCGGATATTCTGCGCGCGCACGGTCCTGATTCCTTTCTCGGCCTGTTGGCTTCCACAGTTCAGGGAGGGACAGATACAACCCTGTACGTTGTAACAGTGTACTTTGGCGCAGTGGGCGTCAGGCGTATTAGGCACAGCCTACTGACCGGGTTGCTGGCGGATGTAGCCGGGCTGGCCTTTGCGGTCATTGTTTGCCGACACCTCTTCGGCTCGGGTTGATTTCCATAGGAGAATGTGGCAAGATGGTGTTGATTGCGAGGAGGGATGCACTTTGTCCATTGAAAAGCGACTAGCTGAGTTAGGTGTAATTATCCCAGAGGCCGCTAAGCCTGTAGCGGCATATGTACCTGCCGTGCGCACAGGTAACTTGGTTTTCGTTTCCGGCCAGTTGCCCTTAGCCGAAGGTGTACTTCAGTGTCGGGGCACTCTAGGGCACGATGTTGACATCGCACAGGCAGCCGCAGCCGCACGTTTGTGTGCCCTTAACGGTTTGGCGGCTCTTAAGACTGTCGAGCCAGACCTCAATCGGGTTAAACGTATTGTCAAGATCACTGGGTTTGTCAGCAGCACACCCGATTTTACCGCGCAACCTAAGGTGGTGAACGGGGCCTCAGAGCTCCTTCAGGCCATCTTTGGGGAGCGGGGGACACATGCTCGTTCCTCGGTAGGTATGGCCAGCCTGCCCTTAGGCGCCGCAGTAGAGGTAGAGATGATTGTGGAAGTGGAGTAGAGAGAGCCCCCGCAATGGGGGCTCTTGTTTGAAGGCGCAGCCCGCATGGACAAACTATGGGATAAGCGGCGAGTGAAGGGACGGTGTTCTTCTTTGATTAGGGTGGCGATAGTTGGGGTAGGCGGGCGCATGGGATCGTTAATAGCAGGGCTTATCTCACAGACCAACGATATGCGCGTAACAGCGGCCTCGGAACAAGCGTCGCATCCGCTCTTAGGGAAGCAGCTAGACCTCGCGAGAGACGTGTGCGTGTGTACGACTGAGGAACTGATGACACGCGAAGCTGATGTTTTGGTCGACTTCACTCGCCCCGAGGTTTCTATGAAGGCCATGGCTATAGCTAGGGAGGCGCGATGGGCAGTTGTCTGTGGTACTACGGGCCTAGATGCCGTGCAAATGGCGGCTGTGCGGGAAACAGCGCGCCATGTACCGGTGCTCCTTTCACCTAATATGTCTGTCGGTATTCACGCTTTCTACCGCGCCTTAGATAGCCTGGCGCGTGAGTTAGGAGAAGCTTATGACGCCGCTGTAGTTGAGCTTCACCATAAACACAAGCTAGACGCGCCTAGCGGTACCGCCAAACGCATGTTGGAGTTCCTTGGCCCCGATACACCTTGCCTAAGTTTGCGCATCGGAGAAATGGTGGGCGAACACCAAGCTCACTTCGCGGGGCAGGGCGAGAGAATAGTCCTCACGCATCACGCGCTGTCGCGTGAGACCTTTGCGCACGGTGCGCTACGAGCTATACGTTTTGTTCACGGCAGGGCCCCCGGTCTCTACACGATGTTCGACTGTTTGGCGGAGAGTGGCAAATGAGGCTCCAGAAGCTGCTCGCCCAAGCGGGTGTCGCCTCGCGTCGGGCGGCAGAAGAGCTCATTGTGCAGGGCAGGGTTCAAGTAAACGGCATCACCGTAACAGCCCTCGGAACTAAGGTCGAAGAAAGCGACCAAATAAGCCTAGATGGCAAAGCAGTTGGCAGCCGTGAGCGCTTGACCTATGTGATGCTACATAAGCCCGCGGGTTACATTACCACCGTACGGGATACACATTCCCGGCACACAGTCATGGAGCTTTGCCGCGACCTTGAAGCGCGAGTGTATCCGGTCGGCAGGCTCGACCAAGCGACGGAGGGCCTCTTACTTCTAACTAACGATGGGGATCTCGCTGGGTGCCTTCTGCACCCGTCCCACTGCGTACCAAAGACGTACTTAGTCGAAGTGGTAGGCCAGCTGTCTGCTACCGCTGTGGCTGTTCTTGAGCGGGGGGTGCAGCTCGAAGACGGTTTCACGGCGCCCGCTCAGGTAGATGCTGTCACTTCTACCAGAACAGGAACACGGTTTACGCTCACTATTCATGAAGGCAGGAACCGCCAAGTCCGGCGCATGTGCGGTGTTGTCGGACATAAGGTGACCTACCTCAAGCGCGTTTCCTTAGGACCACTAGCCTTAGGAGGCTTAGCCAAGGGGGCATATCGCCATCTCACTGTGGAGGAAGTCACCTCCCTCTATCGTGCCGCCGGCAGGAAAACCGTCGGGGGTGGCGAACAGTAACCCAAGTGACAAAGCGATTTTTTGATGTGGGTGAGAGAAATTATCATTGCTATTAGGGGAGCCACTACTTGCGAAACTAACACGAAAGATGCCGTGCTGAGCGCGACAGAAGAACTTCTGACGAGCTTGCTCGAAGCCAATCAACTCATGGAAAAGGACTTAGTCAGCATAGTCTTTACGGGAACACCTGACATTACCGCAGCCTTTCCCGCTCAGGCCGCACGCACCATGGGACTTAGGCGTGTGCCACTGCTCTGCGCACAAGAGCTTGCCGTGGAGGGAGCTTTGGAGCTTTGCGTGCGTGTGCTTGTTCATGCCGAAACCTGTCTTAGCCGGCAGGAGATCAAGCATCTGTATCTTCGCGGCGCGCAGGTGCTGCGGCCGGAGCTAGCACTAAGGGCTAGGGCGCGGAGTAGGCTCAGTATTGCCATAGACGGGCCGGCAGGAGCCGGGAAAAGCACTGTCGCTAAGACCTTAGCGGAGAAGCTGAATCTTTTGCATCTTGATACCGGTGCCATGTATAGAGCGCTTACATGGCAAGCTTTAAAGCGTGGCATCAACTTACAGGATGAGCAGAGTTTGCTTCAAGTGCTCGAAGAACTGCACTTTGCGCTTGAGGCCGCCTCGCGCCTGACCTTAAATGGCAACCCTTTAGGAGAGGAAATCCGCTCGCCGCAAGTGAACCAAGAGGTGTCGCGCGTGGCTCAATTTGCTTCTATACGCAAGCTGATGGTAGCAAAGCAGCAGGAGATAGCGGAGCATGGCGACATCGTTATGGAGGGCAGGGACATCGGTACAGAGGTGATGCCGCAGGCACCCGTTAAGATTTTCCTAGTCGCTGACCATGCGGAGCGCGCGCGGCGCAGGCAGTTGGAGATGCAGTCACAGGGGCATTTAGCTCCGCTTACAGATATAGCTCTGCAAATAATGGAGCGGGACAGCAAAGACAGCACGCGCAATGCCTCGCCCCTGAGAAAGGCGTCTGACGCGGTTACTATTGATTGCACCTTTCTAAGTCCTACAGAAGTAGTGCAGGCGATTATGGAAATCATCTCTAAACAAACACATGCCCGCATATAGCTTCTTGCGTGCATTAGTGGTGGGGCTGCTCTGTCTTCTGTATCGTGTACGCGTAAGCGGCCAGGAGAACATTCCTAGCTCGGGCGGCGTAATTTTGTGCGCGAATCATATCCACATGTTTGACCCCGTATTAATGATGATAGGCACACCGCGCCAGGTGCAGTTTATGGCCAAAGCCGAAGTGTTTTCGTGGCCGATAATCGGCTACTTAGCGCGCCTCGCGGGCGCCTTCCCAGTCAAGCGCGGAGAGGCCGACATACGGGCTGTCAAGCACAGCTTGTTGCTACTTCGCGGGGGCGGGGTACTGGGCATCTTCCCCGAGGGTACGCGGGGTAAGGCGGGCGAGGCGAAGGCACCTTTTCAGGGCGTGACAATGTTGGCGGAGAGAACACAAAGTCTCATTGTCCCTGCCGCCATTACCGGGAACTATAAGCTTCGCCACCCGCTCACAATAGTCTTCGGCCAACCTGTGAGCGTGCGCTCCTTGTGTAAGGAAGGGGAGTATGACCGCGGCATAGCCACCGCCCGTCTGATGGAGATTATCAGTGAACTAAAGGAAACATGCCCGTGAGGGTGATCGTGGCTAGCCCCACAGGTATGTGCAGAGGGGTCATGCATGCGCTAGAGCTCGCAGAGGAAGTTGCGGCGAGGCGAGGTTACAGCCTAGGTCCGGTGGTGCATAACCCTCAGGTAGTCAACAAACTAAAGGAGGCCGGACTGGCTGAGAGTGATATTTCCGAGGTGCCTCCCGGGAGCGAGGTGCTTATCCGCAGTCACGGGGCACTGCCGAGCGTTTACGAAGTGGCGAGAAAGAAGAACCTCAAAGTAACCGATGCCACCTGTCCGCATGTATTGCGCCTGCAACGAGAGGCTAAGCTGGCGGTGGCGGACGGCTGGGGAGTAGTCCTTGTAGGGGATGCCGAGCACCCGGAGGTGCAGGCAGTGCTCGGGCACGCGGGGGAAAGTGTATGTGTGGTGCGAGACTTTACGGAACTTGCAGCGGTGCAACTCGCGCATAGGGTAGCGGTACTCGCGCAAACGACTACCCCTGTGGAGACGTGGCAGGCAGTAGCCGACCATCTGCGCCATAGCGGCCGTGAAGTGAAACCCGTTAAGACTATTTGTTTGGCCACGCAAGAAAGACAAACTGCCACCTATCAATTAGCCGCACAAGTAGATATAATGGTAATCGTGGGTGGGAATAATAGTGCCAACACCAAGAACCTCGCCGCTGTTTGTAGCCGGGTAGGCACTCCCACCTATCAGGTCGAAACACCTGACCAGTTAGATCCGGCATGGTTTATCAATAAGCGAGTTGCTGGTGTGGCTGCAGGTGCTTCCACCCCTGAATGGATCATTAAGGAGGTCGTCGTCGCAATGGAGAACATGGAAAACAAGGTCCCGGAGGTACAAGAGACTGCGGCAGAAGAGACTACTGCAGAAGAGACTACTGCTGCCAGTGAATCCGCTCACTTTACTGCTCTCAAACGCGGACAAATCGTGGAGGGGAGAGTCGTCGGCGCGGATGCGGAAGGTGTCCTAGTGGATATCGGACAAAAATCAGAGGGGTACATAAGCAAGAGCGAACTAAGCCATGACCCCAACTTTAACCCCGCTGAAATGTGCCCCATCGGGGAGACTATTAGTGCCGTGGTCCTGCGCATCGATGGCAAGGAAGATAAGATCTTTCTCTCTAAGCGCCGTGCGGTTGAGGAGCAGGGCATGAAAGACCTTAGGACTGCTCGCGAAAGCGGGGCCATCCTGCAAGGGAAGATAGTCGAAGCCGTCAAGGGCGGGGTCATGGTAGATGTGCTTGGAATAAAGGCCTTTATGCCCGCGTCCCATGTTGACTTGCGCTATGTGCCCGACCTCACTGCCTATATCGGCCAGACTGTATCTGTCTTGGTTAAGGAGATTGAGGAGCCACGCCGCAGGGTAGTGGTGTCGCGCAAGGAAGCCCTCGAGAAAAAGACTGAGGAGCTCACATCCCAGACGTGGGAAGGACTTGTCCCAGGGCATATCCGTGCCGGCGTCGTGCAGCGGCTCACGGATTTTGGTGCCTTTGTTGATCTGGGAGGCGTAGACGGGCTTGTGCATGTATCCGAAATCGCTTGGCAGCGCGTCAGCCACCCTCAAGAGGCTCTAACGGTAGGGCAAGAGGTAAGGGTCAAGATTCTCGGTGTCGACCGCGAAAAGGGCCGCGTCTCGCTCTCCATTAAGCAGGGAGAAGGCGATCCGTGGAACAAGATAACGGATCTGTTTACTCCGGGAGCGATAGTCCCCGGCCGCGTGGTGCGTACCGCGAGTTTTGGAGCTTTTGTCGAGATTGCGCCCGGCATCGAGGGACTGGTGCATATCTCCCAGCTCGCGTATGAGCGCGTGGAGAAGACTGAGGACGCTGTAAGACCAGGCGACCAAGTAACCGTCAAGATACTCTCGATTGTGCCCGCGGAACATCGCGTCAGTCTGTCGATTAAAGAGGCGCAAGATCGCCCGCAACAGGACCGCCCTGAGCGGACTGAGCGTGGCGAACGTGGTGAGCGCCGCGACAGGGGCGAGAGGCGAGGCCGCGACGACCGCAACCACAGCTATCGTGAGGAGAGCAAGGTCACGTTAGGTGACGTATTTGGGGAGCTACTTAAAGAAAAGAAGTAGACCCGTAAGGTAGATAGCCAACCGACAGTAGAGATTAGGCCTCAAGGTGCGGAGCACTCTGGGGCCTAATTTTGTTTTTCATGAACTCGGGCACACTACCTGTGAGGTGCAAAGACATTTGAGCTAGCTTGAGAAAGGAGCGATACCTTGCTGGATCTACCGATTGGTCTAATTGCCTTAGTGATTGTGACTATCCTGATCTTGAGCGGCGTCGCGCAGCGCGTTTTAGATCGCATGAAGATGAATGACAGAACCGCGCTGATGCTTGTGTTGGCAATGTTAGTGGGGGGATTTCTGCCGGACTTGCCGCTCGGGCCAACGCTGTCCATCAACGTCGGTGGCGGCCTAATCCCGATTGGCATTAGTTTGTATCTTTTTGTCACGGCGGGAACTGCCAAAGAACGGTGGCGCACTGTGTTGGCCATTATTGCCACCACAACGGCCATTTACTTGGTTTCCGCCTATTTGCCTACGGAAAAGCACATGTTGCTTGACCCAATCTACATGTTCGCTTTGATTGCAGGCATCACCGCCTACTTGTTCGGACGCTCGCGGCGCGGATCTTTCATCGCCGGGGTTTTAGGCGTGGTCCTCAACGATCTAATCTACGGCGTGCAGCTGTATATAGGCCCTTTTGAGGGGATGACCACCATCGGCGGCACAGGCATTTTTGACACGGTTGTTTTAGCTGGCCTGATTGCCGTCTTGTTGGCAGAACTCATAGGAGAGACACGCGAAAAAATACAAGGTGGGCCGGCCAAGATCACGCCTGATAGACCACAGGAATTGACGCGTCCGGAAGGGAGAGATAGCAGTGAGTCGTAGGATCGTCGCCGCCTATTTCCTCCTGGTGTGTGCGCTTGTACTGGCATTAGTCACGGAGCCGTGGTGGTTTTCGCCTCACCTCTGGCGAGGCGCGGTTGTGCCGGATTGGGAAGAAGACGCCCCGGAAGGCAAGTACTTCACCATAGTGGACGCGCAAACGGGAGAAGAGGTGTTCCATACCGCGCGCATGGTCTATGTGGGCGATATGTGTCAGACCCCGGATAACCGTATATTTGAAGTCACGGCCGTTGATGGCTTTCGTGCAGAAGCGAAGCTCTTGCGGACCGAGGCCGTAGCAGAACCATCGGCATGGTTCCCGGCGTTTCTCGAGCAGTTCGGCAGGGCTGACGTGGGCTCGCTTCCGCTTGCCCAAGCGGCCGAGCGCGAAGTGCGCGTTGCCGTCTATCACACTCACAGCGCTGAGTCCTATCGGCCTAGTGACGGGGCTTCGAGTATTCGCGCTAACGGAGGCATATTAAGGGTAGGGGACTCGTTTACCGCTGACCTAAAGGAACAGGGAGTGCAGGTGGAACACACCAAAGCCATTCACTGTCCCCATGACAAATTGGCGTATCAGCGCTCGCGTCGCACAGCGGTAAGCCTAATGCGGCAGAACCAGCCGCAGGCCCTGCTCGATGTGCATCGCGACGCTTTGGAGAGGCGGTTCTACACCGCTAGGGTAAAAGGGCGCGAGCTCGCTCAAGTCCAACTAGTGGTAGGACGCCAGAACCCTAATATGCGCGCGAACAAACAGTTTGCTCAGGAGCTAAAGGCGGCGGCCGACAAGCGCTTCCCGGGACTGGTGAAGGGCATCTTCTTTGGGCGTGGTAGCTACAATCAGGAGCTACATCCGCGCGCCGTACTACTGGAGATGGGTACGCACAAGAGCACTCGCGCCGAGGCCAAAGATGGGGCCGCATTGTTTGCCGAGGTAGTGGCTGCGTATCTCGGTGGTGCTGCCCCAGACAGCGCCGCGGGTTTTGCGCGCGAGGGAAGTGCCGCCCGCACTAGCCTCCTATTCATCCTGGGGCTCTTACTGGTTGGGGGCGTCGCTTACCTCTTTCTAAGTACAGGCAGCATCAACGAGATGAAAGAAAAGGTGCGGCAGTTTGTTGGCAGTGAGTTTCTTGGGTCGCGCCGAAAGAACCGTGGCGACGGTGATGACGGACACCCTCCTCGTCCATAGCGGTGCGGGGGTCGCCGCTTTAATTGTCGGGCTCAGGTGTATTTATGACGATGAGCGGATGCTCACGGAGTTGCCTAGACAATGGCCTGCGATAAGCAGGCCTGGGCGCTTTATATGCCTTTACGGCCCTGAGAGGGGTGGCGGTGTTGTGTGCATGAACAGCGGCACCACCGGAGGGATTGCCCAACGTCTAATGGAAGGAGCGGCGGTTATCTGGGGTGCACAGCACTTGCGCCCGCTATTAGCTAAAGAAGGCCCCTTTTGCAGGCTCCGGTTCCTGCTGTTTGCCCACTTCCCCAAGCAGAAGTGGTTACTCCGCTATGAGCTGGCGCGGGAATACAGCCTATAGTGGAGGTTATCTACTGCTGCTATGCGGGCGCACATACTTCGGTTACCGCGGCCGGCATCCATGTAGGTTTGCTCCCAACTATCTCGCGTCCGTCAGCACGCGAGATACTCTCCCTGCCGAACTTTGACCGGGGTTCCTCGCGGGAGCTAGGTCGCGTGCTTAGATTTGGGGAGGACGAGTACGGCAACAGCGTGTACGTGGCCGGACTCGGACCTAGTCGGGGGACAACTCTCGCCGCTCTCCGCTTAGTGCTCCAGGCGAGCGGGGTGAGTGCGGACGCTCTGTGCTTTGTGGACGCTCTGCAGTGCATTAGCCTATGGGTGCGGTTTGGCGGGTTCTTGTCGCGGCGGTGCGGGTGCGTGAGCCTAGGGCGTCCTATGTGCGTGTATGGAATACTAGCCCGGTACGACTGCTATGTGCGCTTGGCAAGCGAAGTCAAGGCTCTTTGTCGGACTTGACGTAGCTTGGGCAGTGGGGGATAATGTGGGCTGAAGAAGCGTTGCGGGAGGTCTGTGTGCACATAGTTTCGGAGGTCTGCCCTGCTTCGCCGGCTGCTCGGGCAGGACTTTGCGCAGGCCATAGGATTGTCAGCGTTAACGGCAGGGCAATAAGGGATATTATCGACTGGAAACATGCGTTAGCTGCTTCGGTAATGCGTATTGCAGCCCGCGATAAGCATGGACGAGAGCATACTTACATTGTCAGGCATGAGTCCGGGGTGGACATTGGCCTCGGATTTGATTCGCCTGCCATAGATAGGATACACACGTGCCAGAACAACTGCGTGTTCTGCTTTGTGCGGCAGATGCCTAAAGGCCACCGCGACACGCTCTACGTGAAGGACGATGACTATCGGCTTTCGCTCGTGTTTGGATCCTTTGTCAGTCTGACAAACATCGACGCACAGGACTGGCAGCGCATACTGACCGAACGCATTTCACCTATCTATGTGTCTGTGCACAGCACTAACCCCGACTTACGCGTTTTCATCATGCAAAACCCTAGGGCCGCCATTGTTATGGAGCAGATAAGGGAGCTTGTGGCGCAAGGCATCGCTGTTCACGCTCAACTTGTGCTGGTGCCGGGCCTTAACGATGGGGAGGAGCTAAAAAGGAGTTTGCGTGACCTTACTCTGCTGTACCCCGGGGTGCAATCCGTGGGTGTAGTCCCGGTC
This sequence comes from uncultured Peptococcaceae bacterium, assembly GCA_964349715.1. GTDB lineage: Bacteria > Bacillota > UBA994 > UBA994 > UBA994 > UBA994. The sequence goes on along the minus strand of CAYGHR010000004.1, from coordinate 9,347 downwards.
GGTCTCACGGGCCACCGCTCCGGTCTGGCGAGCCTTGTCGGCTATAGCGCTGACTCGGCGCGTGCGGTCCTAGGCGAGGTGACGGGTTTTGGCCGGCGCATGCGGCGCAAACACGGCGCGACCGTGGTCTATGCCGCAGACGAGTTCTATGTGTTGGCGCACGCAGGATTTCCCCGGCATACGTGGTACGATGACTATCCGCAACTAGAGAACGGAGTGGGCTTGTGCCGTTCGTTTGTGGACGATTTTTACGGTGAATGGGCGCGAGGGAAGCACAAGGTTGAGCGCAGAGACCCAGTCACTTGGGTCACCGGCGAGAGCGCACAGTTCGTGATGCGCAGTCTGCAGCACAGGGTGAACCTTGACGGCGGGGCGGCGGACATAGTGGTGGCCGGCAATGAGCTCTTTGGCGGACAGGTTACCGTAACGGGGTTGCTGGGCGGGGAGGACATTAGGGCCGCCTTGGAGCGTGCGACGCTTAAACCCGGCACGAAAGTGCTTATTCCCGATATTTGTTTGCGCGCCGGCGCTTTTCTTGATAACCTAACATTCAGGGCGTTAAGTTCGAGTTTCCCGCATCTTGCACTGACGGTTTGTCCAACGCACGGGAAAGATCTGGCACGCATGACGAGAGGGGAGTGAACGCGATGGCCTTTGTCGCTATCGTCGGCCGACCCAATGTGGGGAAGTCGACCTTGTTTAACTACTTAGTGGGCAAACGAATCTCCATCGTGGAAGACACGCCGGGAGTTACACGCGACCGCCTCTACGCAGAGGTGGAGTGGACAGGTCGGCGGTTTACGCTAGTAGACACCGGAGGCATCGACACCCTATCGGAAGACGTTTTGTTCAAGCAAATGCGCCTGCAGGCAGAGGTTGCGATTGATGAGGCCGACTTAATCGTCTTCCTCGTCGATGGCCGACAAGGTGTGACGGCCGCCGACGAAGAAGTAGCACGCATTCTGCGACATACGCAAAAGCCTGTTCTAGTAGTGGTGAACAAGCTCGACGTGTCGGCGCTCTTTGCGCACGCCACGGACTTCTTCAGGCTCGGCCTAGGCGAACCTATGCCCATCTCCGCCGCTAATGGCATGAACATCGGCGACCTCCTTGACCTCATTGTGGCGCGGCTCCCGGTAGCCGAGGAGCCCGGCTACGGTGACGACGTAATAAAACTCACCGTGATGGGGCGTCCTAATGTTGGGAAGTCGTCCCTTGTCAATACCGTCCTCGGAGAAGACCGCGTTATTGTCAGCGATATCGCCGGTACAACGCGGGATGCCGTCGATACATATTTTGAGCGAGGAGACAGCAAGTATGTGATCGTCGATACGGCGGGCCTGCGCAAGCAGGCTAAGGTCAAAGAAAACATCGAACGCTACAGCGTCATGCGCAGTCTGCGCGCGGTCGACAAGGCTGACATTTGTCTGATGGTCCTAGACGCTACGGAAGGTGTCCTTGAGCAAGACAAGAAGATTATCGGCTACGCGCATGAAAAGGGCAAAGGCATCATCTTTGTCGTCAATAAATGGGACCTCGTTGCCAAGGATGACTGGACTGCCGACAAGTTTAAGCAAGAAATGTACGCTGAAGTTCAGTTTGCCGATTATGCGCCCTGCATTTTTGTCTCCGCGAAGACCGGGCAACGGGTGCTTAAGATTCTGGAACTGGTTTCTGCCGTGCATGCCGAACAGACAAAGCGTGTCCGCACCTCAATGTTGATGGAATTAGTTACCGAGGCCACAGTTGTGACTCCTCCGCCGCAGGTGCGTGGCAAGAAGCTAAAGATTGGCTATGTGACGCAGACAGACGTCAAGCCACCCACCTTTCTGTTCTTTGTCAACGACCCTTTGCTTATGCACTTCAGTTACCTCCGTTTTCTCGAGAACCGAATTCGCGAGGTATACGGGTTTTCGGGTACGTCCATTCGCTTGCTGACGCGCAAAAAGGAGAGCTGAGCATTATGCGCGTAGGTATTCTCGGCGGCGGTGGGTGGGGCACGGCGCTGGCCTGCGTAGTCGCCAGAAACGCAGATGAGGTAGTAGTGTGGGTGCGCGAGGATGCTGTGCGCGAGGAAATTCTCCTCCGCCGCACCAACTCGAGCTTTCTCCCCGGAGTTCTGCTGCCGCAAAATGTTGCCCCAGTCGGCACTTTTGCTCGCTTCGCGGAGTGCGACTTGGTAATTATCGCTGTGCCCTCGGCCTTTGTACGGGGTACAGCCGAGTTGCTCCGTCTTCACCTGCGGTCGGGTACGCCGGTAGTTAGTGCGGCAAAAGGCTTGGAGCTCGGCACCAATATGCGTTTGTCCTCAGTATTGCAGGAAGTTCTTGGCACAGGTCATCCTCTTGCCGTGCTATCGGGCCCTAACATTGCTTTGGAGGTAGCGCGGGGGATGCCCTCGGCAGCAGTCGTCGCTTCAGGGGACGCGCTCGTGGCGTCAGTCGCGCAGCGCATACTCATGACCGGCTCTTTCCGCGTTTATACCAACCACGACCTCATTGGTGTTGAACTAGGCGGTGCCCTAAAGAATGTAATTGCACTGGCAGCAGGTGTAATTGACGGACTCGAGTACGGCGATAACACTAAGGCGGCGCTCATGACGCGCGGCATGACGGAAATAGTGCGCCTAGGAAAAGCCTTGGGAGCTGAGACTTCGACTTTCGCCGGGCTATCAGGCATGGGCGACTTAATAGTGACATGCACTAGCGCTCACAGCCGCAACCGCCGCGCCGGCTTGGCGTTAGGGCAGGGGAGGAACCTCGCTGAAGTGCAGGGCTCTACCCCCATGGTGATAGAGGGCGTCAATACAACACGTGCAGCCTATCAACTGGCACAGGCTCAAGGCGTAGAAATGCCCATCACGGAAGCTCTGTATGACGTTTTATTCAATCACCGCCATCCGCGCGAGGCCGTCATGGAGCTCATGACGCGAGACAGAAAGAACGAGACGGAAGAACACCTGCCGGCATTTGCGAAGTAGACTTATCGCCGCTAAATCGAGAAAAGCCTGGTTATATCCGCTGTGCTCCCGAATATACTTTACTGACCAAGCCTTGCAGGTGGTGGCTTGCGATGTTTGGAATGAGGGGGGAGCGGGTGCACATGGAGAAGTTCGATTTACTCAAGGACATTGCTGAGCGTACGGGCGGAGATATATACCTCGGCATTGTGGGTCCAGTCCGCAGCGGCAAATCTACCTTCATCAAGCGGTTCATGGAGCTAGTCGTGCTCCCTAACATAGACGATGAGCATGTTAGGGAACGCACGCGTGACGAGCTACCGCAAAGCGGTGCCGGGCGTACAATTATGACGGTGGAGCCTAAGTTCATCCCCGACGAGGCGGTCGAGCTGGCACTATCCCCCGGCCTCGCCGCTCGAGTGCGACTGGTGGACTGCGTGGGCTACACCGTGAAAGGTGCGCGCGGTTACATGGACGAAAACGGCCCGCGCATGGTACAAACACCTTGGCTGGCTGAGCCCGTCACTTTTGAAGAGGCGGCCGAAATGGGCACGCAGAAAGTGATAGAAGAGCACTCGACGGTAGGTATTGTGGTTACAACCGACGGTTCCTTTTCCGACCTGGCACGGGCCGAGTTTGTTCCGGCTGAAGAACGCGTAGTTAACGAACTTCGCGAGCTAAGCAAACCCTTTTTGCTCCTTCTGAATTCCAGCCAGCCTACTAACCCGGACACACTCTTGCTGCGCGATGAGCTAGAAGCCAAGTACGGCGTAGCGGTTTTGCCCGTCAATTGCGCAAAAATGACGGAGGAAGACGTAGCCACCATCTTAAAAGAAGCGCTGTACGAGTTCCCGGTGCGCGAGGCTAACGTAGCTCTACCCGCATGGGTAACGGTATTGGACAGCAGGCATTGGCTTAGAGCTCGGCTCGAGGAAGCTGTTTCCGACGGTGTGAAGCTCGTAAAGAGACTGCGGGACATTGACGCCCTCATTGAGGAACTTAGTCTCTGCGACGCGGTGCAGGACGTTCTCCTGCAGAACATGGACCTAGCTAAAGGTGTGGCCAACGTGGAGGTCACCACTCCGGAGCACCTCTATTATGACGCCCTGTCCGAGGCGGCCGGCCAAGAGATCCGAGGCCAGGACACCATTCTGAGGCTGATGCGCGTACTTACGCAGTCTAACCGCGAATATGACCGCATCCGCGAGGCCTTCCGAAGCGCGCGCAACGATGGCTATGGTATCGCCCCGCCAAGTTTAGAGGAAATGTCGCTTGATCAGCCGGACATCATCCGCCAAGGTAACCGCTTCGGCGTGAGACTGCGCGCGAGCGCCCCGTCGTTTCACATTATCCGCGTGGATGTGGAGTCTGAGGTTGCTCCCATTGTCGGCACCGAGAAGCAAAGCGAGGAGCTCATCAAATACCTCGTTGACGAGTTCGAAGCTAACCCCGAAAAGCTCTGGGAGGCCAACATCTTCGGCAAGTCATTGCACCACCTCGTGCGCGATGGGATTCAAAACAAACTCCTTACCATGCCGGACAACGCGCAAGAGAAGCTTAGGGAGTGCCTGCAGCGGATCATCAACGAAGGCAGCGGCGGCCTGATCGCCATCATTCTCTAATCTCTAGGCACATATCACCGACAAAAGTGCAGCTTTGCCAAGCTGTACTTTTTGCACGTCAATGTGAGGACAAGGCCTTTCCAGCCGTAGCAGGAGAAGCCTTTCCTTGTGGAGAATGAGATTGTAAGGAGGTGCGTCCATGACTATACGCCGCGCAGTAATTCCCGCCGCAGGCTTTGGCACACGCTTGCTGCCTGCCGCCAAAGCCATACCCAAGGAAATGGTGCCGGTAGTGGACAAACCCGCGATTCAGTATGTGGTGGAAGAAGCGGCTCAGAGCGGTGCGACCGAGGTGCTAATCATCACCGCGCGGGGCAAGACCGCGCTCGCAGACCACTTTGATCGTTTGCCGGAGTTAGAGGGTATCCTTGAGGCGCGCGGTAAGCGGGAGGCGCTGATGAAGGTTTTGAACCCCACAATGCTCGCACGCGTTTCGTTTGTGCGGCAGCAGCAGGCCTTAGGACTTGGGCATGCAGTGCGATGTGCCCGGAGCTTTGCCGACAGGGGGCCTTTCTTTGTGTTGTTGCCCGATGACCTGATACTGAGTGAAGTCCCGGTGTGTATGCAGCTCACGGCGATGCTCCGGCAGGCGCACGAATCGGTGATTGCGGTGCAGCGGGTCCCGCGCGAAGATACAGAGAAGTACGGCGTAGTGAGCATAGATGCAGACACGGGACTGGTGAACGGGATAATCGAGAAGCCTCATCCCGATGATGCGCCAAGCGATTTGGCGGTAGTGGGGCGGTACCTGTTACAGCCCGATGTGTTCGCGCATTTAGAGCGGATTAGCCCCGGTGCAGGCGGCGAGCTGCAGTTGACTGACGCTCTCGCGTCCATGATTAAGGCGGGGTTGCCCGTGCGCGCGTGTGAGTTCGTCGGTACGCGTTTTGACACGGGGACCCCCCTGGGCCTATTGGAAGCCAATATCGGCATGGCTGTGAGTCGGCCGGAACTGAAGGCGCAGGTTACAGCGTTATTGACGAAGTTCTTGAAGTAGGTAGGAATTGGACGCGGCGCGGTGAGTGTGCGTCAACAAAAGGGTGAGGATGGGAATGGTAGATCTTAGTACGGTAGCTGGGCTACCCTTAGGGTTCGACGGCTTCAAGGTTGTGTTTGGCGGCGGATTGGCACCGATGGAGATGAGCTGTCGGCGGCTGCCGGAGGCGCGGTATGCCTTTGCGGATGAGGATGCGCCGGGTATGGACGAGCTCTACTACATGTACCGCGACGTGGCGCAAGCGGGCGACAGGGGAACCTTGGCGCAACACGGACTTAGATTTGACCTTACGCTCATTCCACCGGGGTTAGTTGGGCGCGAATACAACAAGACGGTGGGGCATTATCATCCTGTGAAGGAGGGAACTACGTATACATACCCGGAGGTGTACGAGGTGCTCCATGGCGAGGCTACTTACCTTTTACAGCGCTCGGGCGAGGTGCGCGGTGCAGTGGAGGATGTTGTGGTTTGCCTGGTAAAGCCCGGCGAGAAGTTGGTTATTCCGCCGGGGTATGGACATGTCACCATCAATGCCGGCACACTCCCGCTGGTAATGGCGAACTGGGTAGCCGGGGAGTTCTCTTCTGTTTATGGTGAGATACGGGAACTTCGGGGGGGAGCGTATTACCTACAGAGCAGGGGAGGTCGTCCGCAGTGGACACTCAACCCGAGGTACAAACTCGCCCCTCCGCTTAGATACGCGGCGGTGTCTGATTATCCTGCGTTCGGCCTCTTCTGCGGCGCACCGATGTATGCGCTGATACAGAAGGCGCCGGATAAGTTAAGATTCTTGACGCATCCGGAGGAATTTGTCTGGAGCGCAATTTAGGTTGCGCAACGCGAGTTTCTAGGCTATAATAATCAAGCGTCGGGCTGTAGCGCAGTTTGGCTAGCGCGCATGCTTGGGGTGCATGAGGCCGCAGGTTCAAGTCCTGTCAGCCCGACCATTCTTTAGGTCTGTTTGGCACTAACCGCCTAGCATGAGAGGTCTTCGGATGAGCATCGAAGACCTCTCATTTCGCTTGCGCGCGCTTTTCTTTGTGCACGATGTGGTGTACAATTCGATTTGAGATGAATTTCCGTGTAGGGAAGGCATCGCTTAGTCTCTCACGAACTTTATGGGGAGGGGAAACTGTGGAAAACGATCGCACACATGCGGTGGCAGAAGAAACTATTGCCAAGTACGAGCAATACGTAAACCCGGGATTAGCCAAGCTGTTCCGCTACATGGGCCTCGCTACTGTGGAGCACAGCGCGCGGGGGAGTACCGTCACCGACATTAAGGGCGAGGAGTATCTCGACTTGTTGGGTGGATACGGGATGTATGGGGTTGGCCACTCGCACCCAAGGGTTGTTGCGGCGGTAAAGGAGCAACTTGACCGCATGGCCATGCCCACCAAGATTCTGCTTAATCGGCCCATGGCCGACTTAGCGGAGCTCTTAGCCGAAGTGACACCAGGCGACCTGCAGTATTCGTTTTTCGGCAACAGCGGGACCGAGGCTGTGGAGGCAGCGATAAAGCTCGCCAAGGTGGCTACCGGCAAGCAGGGCATTATATCGACGCAGGGGGCATTTCACGGCAAGTCCTTAGGCGCGCTGAGCGCGACAGGGCGCGAAGTTTTCCGCAAGCCCTTCCAACCCTTGCTTAACGGCTTTGGTCACGTGCCGTTCGGGGATGCCAATGCGGTTGAAGCAGCAATCGACGCGGAGACCGCAGCCGTAATTGTCGAACCCATCCAGGGCGAGGGCGGCGTAGTTGTACCGCCTCACGGATACCTTACGGCGCTGCGCGAGATATGCGACCGCAGGGGTGTTCTGCTTATCGTGGACGAGGTGCAGACCGGCATGGGCCGCACGGGGAAGTTGTTCGCCGTAGAGCACGAGGGCGTGGTACCGGATATACTGTGCTTGGCGAAAGCACTTGGCGGTGGGGTAATGCCGATTGGGGCGATTGTGGCGCGGCCTGCACTATGGCAAAGTTTTATCGAGGCACCCTTCTTACATACTTCAACCTTTGGCGGTAACCCTTTGGCCTGCGCAGCTGCCATCGCCGCGATTAAAGTCACGCTGGAAGAAGACCTGTGCCGCAACGCCGCTGTCATGGGTGACAGGTTCCTTTCGGCTTTGCGCGCGATGCAAGCGAGATTTCCCACTGTAGTCGCCGAGGTGCGCGGGCAGGGCCTGATTATTGGCATTGAGTTTACCGATGCGGGTTATGCCGGCTTCGCCATATCTGAGCTGGTCAACAACAAGATTCTCGCGGCCTACACCCTGAACAACCCTAAAGTCATCCGCATAGAGCCACCCCTAGTGATTACCGCGCCTGAGGTAGAACGGGCGATTGCTGTATGGGGGCAGATTATCGAGGCGGCAGTCGGCCTCGCCGAGGATATTTGAGAGGAGTGAATTAGATGCCGTACGTTGAAGTTACGACCACTATTAAGGGCGACATCAATAAAATATGGCCCGTTGTGGCTGATATGGCGAACTACCCAAAGTTTATGCCTAACTTGGTTAGCGTGGACATCGAAGAAAGAGCCGACAACACGACCATCAGCAAGTGGGTCAGCAATGTGGATGGGCGTGTAATCGCTTGGCGCGAGCGCGACGTTTTCTATCCCGCCGACTATCGCATCGAATACACCCAAGTGAGCGGCGACCTCAAGAAGTTTGCAGGCCATTGGCAGCTCAGCGAAAACGAAGGCGGTGTCAATGTTCTGCTGACGGTAGACTTTGAGTTCGGCATACCTATGATTGCGACCTTGCTTAATCCGTTGCTTAAGAAAAAAGTGCGCGAGAACAGTGAAGGTATGCTCGCGGCGATCAAGAAACTATGTGAGGAAGCGCCTTAACTAGGGGCCTCGCTTCCCTAGCCGTAGGCGACAGGGGGCAGCGACACGTCACAGAGAAGGGAGGTTATCCATGGAAAGAACGCTATGTCTCATCAAACCTGATGCAGTACAAAGGGGACTAATGGGCGAGGTGATCTCTAGGATTGAGCGCAAGGGGTTGCAAGTTGTGGGGATGAAGCTCCTGACAGTGAGCCCCGAACTCGCAGCCCTGCACTACGCCGAGCATGAGGGCAAGCACTTCTACGTAAAGCTCGTCGAGTACATTACCAGCGGACCGGTGGTGGCGCTGTGCGTACAAGGGCACCGTGCGGTGGGGGTGTTGCGGAGCCTAATCGGCAAGACCGACCCGGCGGAAGCACAAACGGGCACGATTCGCGGGGACTTCGGTCTGTCTAAGGGGCGAAACCTCGTGCACGCAGCCGACAGCCCGGAGGCCGCGGCGAGGGAGATTGCCTTGTATTTTGCCCCCGAGGAGCTCGCCTCGTATGAGCAGGCACTCCTAGCGTGGGTCTATCGCGATGATTAGACTCACGGCCGCAAGGGTTTGCAGCTTACCTGCAGACTTTGCGCACCGAACAAAGAAAAAGGACCCCGTAAGGTCCTTGATGTTTGGGGTTGGTGCGAGGAAAGGGAGTCGAACCCTTACACCTTTTGAGTACTAGATCCTAAGTCTAGCGCGTCTGCCAATTCCGCCATCCTCGCGTGTGTTGTTGGTGGGCCATGATGGACTCGAACCATCGGCACCCCGCTTAAAAGGCGGGTGCTCTACCGCTGAGCTAATGGCCCGTGTTTGGGACGTGAGACCCTTCTCACATCGCTATTTCTCACTTCTCATTTCTCACATCTCACTTCACAAATGGCAGGGGCGGCTGGATTTGAACCAACGCATGCGGGAGTCAAAGTCCCGTGCCTTACCG
>CAYGHR010000003.1:61103-62512 GCA_964349715.1 uncultured Peptococcaceae bacterium | reverse complement strand
CGTGCATCAAGAGGTAGTTATTAGGGTTAGCGCGGCGCCCCTCGTTGTGGGACACACGGGCGGCCATCGGCACAGCGGATACTCCTGCCGACCCAATCAGAGGGTTAATCTCCCCGCCGGTGAGCACGTACATCAGTTTACCCAGTAAGACCCCACCCGCAGTGCCAACGGCAAAGGCTACGAGGCCCAAAGCTATAATCATTAGTGTCTCGGTCTTTAAGAAGTATTCGGCGCTAGAGGTCGCACCTACGGTTGTACCTAAGAAGATAACCACTATATTCATTAGAGTGTTCTGAGCCGTGTCCGACAGCCTACCGACTACACCGGATTCACGCAGCAGATTGCCAAGCATAAGCATCCCGACCAGCGGAGTAGCCGGAGGCAGGAGCATACTGACTAGAACGGTAACGATAATGGGGAAAAGTATTTTCTCCGTTTGCGAGACTTGTCGCAGTTGTTTCATCACGGTCTTGCGCTCTTTATCAGTAGTTAGCAAGCGCATAATTGGGGGCTGGATTACCGGTACCAGTGCCATATAGGAGTAAGCTGCCACGGCAATGGCCCCGAGCCTGTGCGGAGCAAGGCGCGCGGCGAGGAAGATAGCGGTGGGGCCGTCAGCGCCGCCGATAATGCTAATAGACGCGGCTTCTTGCGGCGTAAAGTTAAGCAGTAAAGCTCCGATAAACGTGCCAAAGATGCCGATTTGCGCGGCTGCACCAAGCATAAAGGTTTTGGGGTTAGCGATGAGCGGGCCAAAGTCAGTCATCGCGCCTACGCCTAAGAAGATCAGAGGGGGATAGATGCCGAGCTTAACTCCTTGGTAGAGATAGTACATGAGGCCGCCAGCCATTCCATCGTGTGGCGGGGACATTAGGCCACTCATAGGTATGTTCACAATGAGCATGCCAAAGGCAATGGGCAGGAGTAAAAGCGGCTCATATCCTTTGACAATAGCGAGATAGAGCAGACCGCAGGCAACCGTAATCATGATTGCATGCCCGGGGGTTAGATTGGCGAAGCCTGTTGTCCACCAGAGGTCGACCAATACGTTGATAATATCTCCTAGCACTCTAAATCCTCCCCACTAACCAATGACGACCAGCACATCACCTGCATTAACGGCAGTGCCCTTAGTCACCCGGATCTCGCGCACTGTGCCGTCAGCTGTGGCGACAATCTCATTCTCCATTTTCATGGCCTCGAGAATGACGACAGGTTGCGAGTACTTTACAGCGTCACCTACTCTAACCTTGACATCCAAGATGGTGCCCGGCATGGGGCAGACTACCGAGCCTGCTCCGGCGGGAGCGGCATTGGCGGCTCTAGGTGGGGCGGCAACTGGCGGTGCGGCTTTGGTCACAGGAGCTACAGGAGCAACGGGGGCTATGGGAGCTACAGCAGGAGTCATC
>CAYGHR010000003.1:55483-61003 GCA_964349715.1 uncultured Peptococcaceae bacterium | reverse complement strand
CTCCGCACTCTTCTACTTCGACCTCATAGGCTTCACCGTTGACAACGATACGAAATTTTCTTGGCATTTTCTCTCGTCCCCTTCCTAATCGCTCTTCTTGGCTGTTGCTTCTGCGCGCGCGGCCTGTTGCCAAGCAGAAGGTTGCTCGCGGCGTATAGCGATAATGTTTGCGCTACGTCCGCCTAAGAAGGCATATACAGCGGCGCTAATGGCGGCGAGCACGGAGCGCGATACCGCAGCCTCTGCGGGGGCGGGAGCCGGGGGCGTATTTGGCTCTTGCACGACCTCGGCCCGCTCCCCTTTGTAGAACAACAACCGCATAGCCTGCATAACTAACTGCAGTACATACAGAGCAATGAACACGATGGTCATGCCAATAAGAGTGACTTTGAAACCTAAATACAGCTCGCTAGTCAAAATGTCGCCTCCTAAAGTGGGATATTGCCATGTTTCTTGGCAGGACGGCTCTCACGCTTCGTAGCGCTCATGGACAGGGCGTTAATTAGCGCGTGGCGGGTATGACGCGGGTCGATAACGTCATCGACCATACCGCGGCCGGCTGCCACATAGGGGTTGGCGAACTTCTCGCGGTATTCGCGGATCTTCTGCTGCCGAAACTCATGCGGGTTTTCTGCCGCCGCGATGTCGTCCTTAAACAGTATGTTGGCCGCACCATCCGGGCCCATTACGGCAATCTCCGCCGTGGGATACGCGTAGACGACGTCAGCGCCTAGAGCGCGGCTGCACATAGCCAAATATGCTCCCCCGTAGGCCTTACGCACGATTACCGTTATCTTGGGCACGGTGGCTTCGGAATAGGCGTACAAGAGCTTTGCCCCATGGCGAATGACGCCGCCGTACTCCTGTCCGACGCCCGGCAGGTAGCCCGGCGTATCCACAAAAGTAACGAGGGGGATGTTAAAGCAGTCGCAAAAGCGGATAAAGCGCGCTGCCTTGTCCGAAGCGTTAATGTCTAAGCTGCCGGCGGTTACTTTAGGTTGATTTGCGACAATGCCGACTGGGAAGCCGTTAAGGCGGGCAAAGCCGACTACAATGTTTTCGGCGTAGAAGGGCTGTACCTCCATAAAATCACCGTCGTCCACGATGTTGGTGATAACCGCACGCGTGTCATAGCCGCGGTTTGGCTCCACCGGGATAATCTCAAGTAACGCATCACCTGTTGGTGCTTCCGGGTTCTCGGTTAATCCGGCGGGTACGGGGTCGAGGTTATTGCTCGGGATAAAGCCTACGAGGCGTCGAACCTGAGCTAGGCATTCTTCGTCCGTCTGCGCCAGAAAATGGGCTACGCCGCTAATTGTATTGTGCACCGAGGCCCCGCCCAAGTTTTCCATGGTTACATCTTCGCCCGTTACTGCCTTAATTACCTGTGGCCCGGTTATAAACATCTGGCTGTTGGCAGCCGTCATAAATACGAAATCAGTAAGCGCGGGTGAATATACTGCTCCACCTGCGCATGGCCCCATAATGACTGAGATTTGCGGGATAACGCCTGAGGCGAGCGTATTGCGATAAAAAATGTTGCCGTAGCCATTTAGAGCATCCACACCTTCTTGGATGCGTGCACCGCCGGAATCGTTAATGCAAATCATGGGGGCACCGTTGCGCACAGCGAGGTCCATTACTTTACATATCTTGGCCGCATGCGCCTCGCCGAGTGAGCCTCCGAGCACGGTGAAGTCTTGTGAGGCAACATAGACCAGCCGGTTATCAATTGTGCCATAACCGGTAACTACGCCTTCGCCCGGCGCCTCCGTCTCTGCCATCCCTAAGTCATGGCAACGGTGTCTAACGAACACATCTGTCTCGATAAAGCTCCCCGGATCTAGTAGATAGTTAATCCGCTCCCGTGCCGTGAGCTTGCCTTGGGACTTGTGCTTTTGGATGCGCTTTTCGCCGCCGCCAAGTGCCAGCGTACCGCGCTTTTGCTCAAGCTCCTGAATCTTCTCCCACATACAGTCGTAGCCTCCTCGCTATTCGCCCTTTTCGCAAAGCTCAATGAGCACGCCGTGGCTTTCCTTGGGATGTATAAAGGCAATCTTCGCGCCATGCGCCCCGATACGGGGCTTCTCATCGATTAGCCGTACACCCCTAGCCTTTAGAGACGCCAGTGCCTCCTCGATGTTACCGACGCGAATAGCCACGTGATGAATTCCTTCGCCCTTTTGCTCTATGAACTTAGCGACCGGACCGTCAGGCGAGGTAGACTCAAGCAGCTCAATATTGGTTTCCCCGACCGGCAGGAAGGCAACTCGCACCTTTTGCTCGGCAACAACTTCTTCGCCCTCGCATGGCAGCATCAGCTTCTCCGTGTAGAACGCGCGCACGACGTCGAGATTCTTTACCGCTATCCCCAAGTGATCAATCTTCTCTAACATTGTTCATCACCCCCCTCATGGAATTCCTCGGCGAACTGTCTGCCCAGAGTGTAGACATCCACGCTCCCGCGTTCTATGTCAGTCCAGAAGTGCGCTAAGCGCTTTTCTACCCAGGCCCGAAGTCGAGCTGTCACAATGCCGGCCGCATAAGAATGGAGTGCCTTGCGCAATCGCCTTTCTCTCCTGCCGTCGAGCTCGCCGTCGGCCTGCATCGCTTCGTAATGGGCATCTAAGGCGCTTACTAAAGCGGGGATCCCTTCTCCGGTAGTGGCAATAGTTGTTAGAACGGGGACAGCCTTGGGGCCAAGCTTCAGTGCCTCCTCCAGCTGTCGGGCCGCGCGTTCCGCTCCTTCGCGGTCCGCCTTGTTAACCACACACACGTCGGCAATCTCTATAATGCCCGCTTTCATGGCTTGCACATCGTCACCGAGTCCGGGGACGGTTACCACCACGACGGAGTCGACAGCCTCTACAACATCAGTCTCCGCTTGACCTGTGCCGACCGTCTCTATGATTATGGTGTCAAAGCCGAAACACTCCAAGAGCCGTACTACGGGTGGCACGGCGCGTGACAGCCCACCGAGACTGCCGCGCGACCCTAGGCTACGGATATACAGCCCGCGGCGTCCTGCAATGGCGTGCATACGAATCCGATCACCCAATATGGCGCCGCCTGTAAAGGGGCTGGAAGGGTCGATTAGAAGCATGGCAACCCGCTCCCCGCGGTCAAGCAAAGACTCGGCGAGCTTCGCCGTGAGCGTGCTCTTGCCTGCCCCGGGCGGTCCGGTGACCCCTATCAAGCGCGCCCTCATTGCGCAGCGCGTGAGCGCAGCCAATAGTTTCGGAGCCTCAAGGTCATCTGTCTCTACGACCGATACCGCACGTGCTAGGGCGCGCACATCGCCGCTGAGAAAGCTCTGTATCAGCTCACTTGTGTATGGCATGCGTGCGGATAAACTCCACTATCGCCTGGGTAGTGGTCCCGGGAGTAAAGATCTCCTTCACACCACTTAGCTTCAGGGCAGGGATGTCCTCGTCGGGGATCACGCCCCCACCCAAAACCAGGATGTCCTCCCCTCCCTGCTGCCTAAGCAACTCCACAACCCTTGGGAATAGGTAATTGTGTGCTCCGGATAGGCAACTTAGCGCTACTACATCGACGTCTTCCTGCAGGGCCGCATCCACAATTTGCTCGGGTGTTTGCCTGAGCCCCGTATAGATGACCTCCATGCCCGCATCGCGTAGGGCACGGGCGACTATTTTCGCTCCTCTGTCATGCCCGTCTAGCCCAGGCTTAGCAACAAGAACTCGTATGAAGCTCTGTTCACTCATCGTCGTCACCCCTTAAGTAAGCGTCTCTTGCGGGCGATACTCGCCAAAGCTGCGCCGCAGGCAATCGCACACTTCGCCTAGTGTAGCATAGGCGCGCACGGCATCAAGCACCGTGGGCATAATGTTGTCTCGGGACGCTGCGGTCTGCTCGAGCGCAACGAGCGCTGCCTGCACTTTTGCGTTGTCTCGCCGACTTTTGAGTGCTGCGAGCCGAGCCTTCTGTCTCTCCCCTACACTGGCGTCCACTCGCTCTAGACCACGCGGAGCGTTCTCGCGCACCTGAAATTGGTTCACACCCACCACGACGCGCTCCTTGCTCTCGACCTGTTGTTGCCATGCGTATGCGCTGTCTTGTATATCACGCTGCATCACCCCAAGTTCGATGGCCCTGACCGCGCCCCCGTATGCATCGATTCTGGCGATTTGCTCTTGTGCAGCCTGTTCGATGGAGTTTGTTAAGCTCTCCAGATAATACGAGCCTCCCAATGGGTCTACTGTGTCCGCGACCCCGCTTTCGTAGGCGATTATCTGCTGTGTACGCAGGGCAATGCGCACAGACTCCTCTGTAGGTAACGCTAAAGCCTCATCGCGCGAGTTAGTGTGCAGGCTCTGCGTGCCGCCGAGCACTGCCGCCAAAGCTTGCAGAGTGACGCGAATGATGTTGTTGTCAGGTTGCTGAGCCGTCAGTGTTGACCCACCCGTTTGCGTGTGGAAGCGCAACATTTGGGAGCGCGGGTTCTGCGCCCCGAAACGTTCGCTCATAATCTTGGCCCACAAACGCCGTGCGGCGCGGAACTTGGCGACCTCCTCAAAGAAATCCACGTGTGAGTTAAAGAAGAAGGACAGGCGGGGCGCAAAATCATCGACATGGAGCCCGGCATCGAGCGCCGCCTCTACGTAAGCGATGCCGTTGCTCAGTGTAAAGGCAACTTCCTGTACAGCGGTAGAACCGGCTTCGCGTATGTGGTAACCACTGATGCTGATGGTGTTCCACTCGGGGACGTGCTCTGAACAAAAGGCAAACATGTCCGTGATAAGCCGCATGCTCTGCGCGGGCGGGAAAATGTAGGTGCCGCGCGCCGCATATTCCTTAAGGATGTCGTTTTGAATGGTGCCGTTAAGCTTAGCCGGCGATACTCCCTGTTTTTCGGCGACAGCGATGTACATGGCCAATAGCACGGCGGCTGGGGCGTTAATGGTCATGGATGTACTGACTTTGTCTAGCGGAATGCCGCTAAAGAGGACTTCCATGTCCTCGAGCGAGTCGATGGCCACGCCTACCTTTCCTACTTCGCCTTGTGCCAGTGAGTGGTCAGAGTCGTAGCCAATTTGTGTAGGGAGATCAAACGCGACGCTCAGTCCGGTTTGGCCTTGTTCGAGTAGGTAGCGGTAACGCGCGTTAGATTCCTCGGCTGACGCCATACCTGCGTACTGGCGCATAGTCCAAAAGCGGCCTCGATACATCGTCGGCTGCACACCGCGCGTGAAGGGATAGTCTCCCGGGAGCCCGAGTGCCTTATCGTCGCTTGGCATTTCCCTCGTAGTGTACACACGTTTGATCTCGCTGCCTGAGGTGTTCCTAAAGATGTTTTTGCGTTCCGACGGTTTCTTTCCCTCCATGGTTGACCTCCCTGTCAATGGTCTGCCGCGGATACTGTATACATTGTACCAGAATGCTTTTCTGCTGCAATACTAAAGCGGAATATTCATGTGGCCCTCCCGACGTAGGTCAAGAGGGCCGCCTAGATAGCGGAAATGAGGGGTCAGGAGTTGGACGCAAGAAGCTTGCTTC
>CAYGHR010000003.1:13491-55383 GCA_964349715.1 uncultured Peptococcaceae bacterium | reverse complement strand
TACACCCATCCGTAGAGCTTCATGGCGTCCGCGACGCGCCGAATAGCGACTAGGTAGGCTGCCGTGCGCATGTCCACCTTTTTCTCTGCCGCCATCTTCCACAGGCTGTTAAAGGCATTTACCATGTTGCGCTCGAGCTTCTCGTTTACTTCCTGCTCGGGCCAGTAGTAGTTCATGAGGTTCTGCACCCACTCGAAGTAGGACACGGTGACGCCGCCTGCGTTGCATAGGATGTCTGGCAGTATGACGATACCGCGCTCAAAAAGCTTCCTGCCCGCCTCGGCAGTTACGGGACCGTTAGCCCCTTCCGCAACGATCTTCGCTTTCACGAGATGTTGGTTGTCCATTGTAATGGTGTTCTCAAGCGCTGCTAATACCAGTACATCCACGTCGAGGGCGAAGAGCGCTTCTGCCGTAATGCTCGTACTCCCTGGGAAACCATACACGGTACGGGTCGGCTTCAAGTACTCCATCAGCTCTACGGCATCGAGTCCGTCCGGGTTGTAAGCGCCGCCGCCTAAATCTAGCGCCGCCACGACCTTAGCGCCGAGGTTATGCAGGTACAAACCGGCAAAGCTTCCGACATTGCCGTAGCCGTGAACGGCTACTCTTGCGCCCTTAAGGTCAATATTCATGACCCGGCAAGCTTCGCGCACCGTTAAGACTACGCCGCGTCCAGTCGCCTCCGTGCGGCCGAGCGAACCACCGATAAGTACGGGCTTGCCGGTAATGACTCCCGGGTTGTTATAGCCTTTCATGGCGTTGTACTCATCAACCATCCAGGCCATGATTTGAGGGTTGGTGTTCACATCCGGAGCCGGTATGTCAACTGTCGGCCCGATGAAGTCGCCTAGCTTGCGCACAAACCCCCGGGAGAGGCGCTCTATTTCGCCCTTAGACAGCTTAGTGGGGTCTACGGTGATGCCTCCCTTGCCTCCGCCATAGGGCAGGCCGATGACCGCGCACTTAAAGGTCATCCACATCGACAGCGTCTTAACCTCATCAAAGGTCACATCGGGGTGGAAACGGATGCCGCCCTTGGCCGGACCATTGGCGGTGTTGTGCTGCGAACGGTACCCGATGAAAGTCTGCACCGTCCCGTCGTCCATACGGACGGGTACTGCAACCTCCATTGCGCGTTCGGGGGTCTTAAGGATCTCGTAGTAGCTATTGTCTAGCCCTAAGATGTCGCAGGCTTCCTTAATCTGCACCTGCACCTGCTGGAATACATTGAGATTCTCCTTAGACACTTACACCTTCTCCTTTATTGATTATTTCTCTTGTTTGGACACATCAGGCATGCCGTAGCGCGACATCTCAAACTCGCCCTTTACACTGCCCACTGCTACCATGGTGATACAGCCGCGCTTACTGATATCGGTACAAATGCGCAGACAGGCACCGCATCCCTTACATCTGTCGACTGCTACAAACGCCGTGTTGCGTTTTTCGTCGTAGAGCAACGTGTTAGGTTCAGGACAGTACAACACGCACAACCTGCAGTTTGAAGCACTGCATTTGCTTGCATCTACATGCGCTACTTTGTACACAGCTCGGTCCCTCCTTTCGTCGCTACTTGTACCCATCCTTGTTGGGCAGCATACTGTGCGGCAGCCTTTATCGCCGCCATGTTCTTTTGGACGAGGTCTACCTTGGGGCCAAAGTTTTTCTCCATAGCTTTGTCTAAGGACGCCGTACCGCCTGACGCCACTAACCCTTTACCAAGGAAACGCTCTATCAGAGCCACTTCCAGTGACGCTAAGTCCGGCAGGCCTAACACCGCACTGACGGCACCTATCATGACCATGTTGGTGGCAACTTCGGTGCCCGCCGTCTGCAAAGCAATCTCTGTGGCAGGCAAATAGAAGACTTTGGCCCGCTTTTGTTCGAGCTCGCGTTCCTCATCCTGGCTTAACTCGGCCTTGCGAGGCATATTAACTAGGATGAACGAGTCGTCTTTGATACCGGAATAGAAGGGCATTGTGTATGACTTGCCATGGGTGATTACTTGGCTGTGGAAGATAACGATGACGTTAGGATAGATTATCTCCCCTATCTCGTACAACTTGCCATCCGCAATGCGTACATAGCTCTCGACAGGCGCCATGCGCTTTTCGGAGCCAAAGAAAGGGACGACTGTGCTTTCACCGCCGCTTTGGATGACGCCGTTGCTGAGTACGTGCGACGCGGTAACGACGCCCTGTCCGCCAACCCCGGCCATGCGAACATTGTATCTCCTCATCCTTCCAACCCTCCAAGAAACGCCTTTGCCTCGTCACTCATGATCTCAAGGAAGCCGTAACGCTCTTTCTCGACCCTGCGCGCATCCTCCATCACCTGTTGAGGTGGGATAGCGTATTCGATGTTACAGGAGGTGTAGGCCTGCACGTAAGTGGGGCCAATCTCGCGCGCGACTAGGACGGCCTTGCGAATAGTAGAGATGATACGGCTCGGGTTCGTCGGCGTCAGGCGGGCAATGTAGGCGACGCCGGCAGTCTGGGCCAGCCCGATCATGTCAATTTTATCGAACTTTTTGCCGACGGGTGCCATTTTCACCACTTCGCCGCGCTTAGTCATGCCGCTCTCTTGTCCGCCGGTGTTACCGTAGACTTCGTTGTCGAGCATGACGGTCGTGAACTTCTCTTGGCGAAACCAGCCGTGCATGACCTGCGAAAAGCCGATGTCAGACAGCCCGCCGTCGCCCGCCATAACAACCACGTCTTTGTGCTGGTCCGGAAAGCGCAGAGCGAGACCGCGTTTGATGCCGGTCGCCACGCCGTTAGTGTCGCAGTAGTTGCCATAGACAAAGGGAATGGCGGCTTGCGATAAGGAAAGGCGTCCACATCCCGCCGTACCGACAATTACGGTATGTTCGGGGGAAGGCAGCGCGGTGAGCGCCAGCCGAATAAAGAAAGCCATGGCGCACCCTTCACACATCGGGTGCTCCTCCAGCACCTCCTTGTACGTACCGAGGTCAGAGAGCTTGAGCTTGCGCCCGAACGGACCCTTTTCCACTAGGTCCTGGTATTCCTTGGGCATAAAGCGCATAAAACCGGGAGAAACTTGCAGCGTTCTCAGTGCCATATGCTTAATCCCTCACTTAATGAACTTACTCGCTCTTAGATAGCCACTCGAGGATTAACTCAGTCGGCATTGTAATACCGCCGTATACCCGCGGGCCGTCGGCAATCTTGGCCTCGGAGTGGCCGTAAAGGGTGGAGCGTACTTCGCGGTTTAGCCACCCGGGGCAGTTGAATTCCGGCACGATGATGCGCTTGGCATGGCGGCACGCCGCGCGGAGTTCGGCCGTCGGGAAGGGGCGCAAGGATTTGACTTTAACCAGTCCCACTCTTTGGCCCATGTCCTCTGCTTGGCGGAGAGCCTCACGCGATTGAGATACGGCACTCCCGGAAGCCACAATCATGGTCTCGGCATCGGGATTGACCACTTCCACTAGACCCCCGACAAAATGCTTCACCCATTTGCGCGAACGCTCATGTGCGGCGTGAATTTCCTGCTGCCAAGCAGCGTGCATCTGGTAGCTGATAAAATTGCTCTTTTGGATAGGGGCATCTCTAGCAATACGCACAGGGGGGTTTTCATTGTCGATCATAGGCACGGCCTCGCTGTAGCAGTCACGCGGGGGCAGCTTCAATTCGGCTGAAGGCATCTCTACCCAAGCGCGGGCGTGGGTCACAAAGAACCCGTCTACGGCAACGGCAACGGGCAAAGTCACTTCGCACTTCTCTGAGATCGCGAAACCCGCCAAAGTGTAGTCAAAGAAGTCTTGCTGGTTTTCCGCATGCAAGAGAATATTGCCTGAGGTCAGCATATAGTCGAGCTCGAGATTGTCGGGTTGAATAGAGAGGGGAGCGTTAATAACGCGACACATAATGAGAAATACGAGCGGCAGACGGTGCCCTGGCCAAGAGGCAATAGTTTCGAGACCGCGCATTAGCCCTGGGCCGGAAGACGCCGTCATGCAGCGCACGCCGGTACGCGATGCACCGGAAATAGCCGAGAAAGCTCCGACCTCATCCTCCGCCCGATAATAATCCCTAATGTAGCCTTCGGCAAACAGGTTGCCAATCCGCTCCATAGTCTCGCTCTGCGGGGTGATCGGGTAGGCGATGGCGATGTCCACATTCGCCCTGCGCACCGCCTCACTCGCGGCCTCGCTCCCAGTAATAAATGCCTTGGTGCGTGGGGCTTCAAACAGAAGATGCTCCGGAGTTACGACCCTTTGATTTACAGTGCTAGCCATCTGTTACTCCTCCCTATCGCGCAACTGGCGCAGGTTGCCATGTCAAACCTTGACTTAGAGCTTTTTGAGCCGCTGTAAGTTGAATACCGGGAGTGTCGGCGTAGCGGGGCCGGAGTCCCTCGCGCTTGAGTTTGCGTATGGCTTCCGTTAGGGCACGCACTTGATTGGCGTCAGCAAAAGGCAGCGAAGCCATAGAGTCTTCATGTCCGGCCTCATGGCAGAGTGTAATAGTGTAACAGTTGGTGCCGGCGCGGATCATCTTCAGCGTTATGTTAGCGAAGTGACAGTGCACGCCAATAAACACACACACCTCAATTTTGTTGTGCCAAATCGTGAGGTTAGGATGGCAGGGGTTGATAACAGCTTCGGGGTCAATCTTCGGATAGATGGGTCGGTAGTCCGGCATAGGGATTATCCTTACACCCGGGATCTCATTAGCCAGCTCGAGCACGCTTGCGGCCTTTTCCGAGACTCCCTCACGCCAGGCCCACAACACCAGCGGACCCGGGAAAATAGTTGGGTTCTGACGAGTTAAGAGCTCTCTCGCCATGACTTCCAGTGTGTCCTTCTCGCTGTGCAGGGAGCCCTCTACGAGGCCTTGACCCTTCTCCGGCAGTACAACGCCACAGCAGGCAGCCGCCGGAGGCAGCAACCCCTCTGGACCCGGTACGACGCGATACCCGTTACCATTCATTGTTGTTACACCACCTTTATAATCTTGCAGATACGTCTTTCCCCATGGTCTTTCGTTGCGCTAAAATAGTGTTTTGTAGGAGGTTACTGGAACCGATGTCCGGTCGATATACGAACTCGATGACCTCCTTCTCTGCAGGACACAGGTGCACTACTTCTCGCTTACGCCCCGGAGAGACCAAGACCACATCACAGTCTGCCAGTACTTGCGTGAGGCGCTGATTGTCGTCGCGGCTAGTCAACACGCACAGGCGATGCTCCATCCCGGCGGCGTTTAGCGAGTTCTGCACCTTTAGAGCAAACACCTCTGACATGCAAACAAGAGCCAGCCTGCGCTGCCTCGGTATGCGCGCGATGCGTACCATGGTCTCAAGCTGCGGCTCTAAAGCTACCGACAACAGGAGCTTGTCCGGACCGAT
The DNA here is from genome assembly GCA_964349715.1 of uncultured Peptococcaceae bacterium. Taxonomy (GTDB): domain Bacteria; phylum Bacillota; class UBA994; order UBA994; family UBA994; genus UBA994. The sequence goes on along the minus strand of CAYGHR010000003.1, from coordinate 50,007 downwards.
GGCCACGCGCACTTCGTTTTCGTGGAAGAACGTCGTCACCACGATTTCTGCATCCTCGATGAGTCTTTGTGTCGCCGGAGTCGACGCCAGCAGTTCTTCAAGCAGCAGCGGGCTGGCGCTCACGCCACTGCCGAGTCCGAGATGAGTGGAGAAGTAGTCTACCTGCTCGCGGTTGCACTCCACAAACACTAACCGCACCTCACTGAGCATGCGTTGTCTTTGCAGCGAGACACGAGCGGCAGTTTCCTTGAACTCCTCGCAATCAAAGCCTTCGTCTAATGCTTGCCCTAGCGCCTGCGAAACAAGTGCTTCCAGTCTGTTGCTCCTGCTTGCACTCAATGCGCCCGCATCAGTCTTGGCCAGGAAAGTACCCTTACCCTGTAACGACACCAAGATGCCCTCGCGTTCCAGCTCGCGATAGGCCTGACTCACGGTATTGCGGCTGACCGCCAACAGGGTTGACAGTTCTCTTTCGGTGGGCAACTTAAAGCCCGGGGACCACGCGCCGCTTTCAGCTTGCTGCCGAATGCTTGCCTTCAGTTGCACGTAGAGAGGGACACCAGACTTCTTGCGTAGCTCTAACGCTACCACTCCATCACCTCCATCCCATGCCCGGTCACTCAATGGATTAGTCCATTAGTCCATTTCATTCTACCATATTCTCTATTGCCGCGCATACTCCTTCCTTTGCAAAAAAAAGTCGCGGTTTTATCGTCGCGACCACAACTCATGCCAAACCTCAATATTTGACGTTCTTTCACCCAAAGCGGCAGCGCTGTGTGCGTCAGAACCCCCTGTGACTACCAAACGGTGCTCCCGCGCCAGACCAAGTAGTTCTTGTTCGCGCTCATGGGTGTGGTCGGGGTGGTACACCTCAATCCCTGCCAGCCCAGCTCTAATCATGGACTCAAGTCGCTGTGAAGCTAAATGACCGGGATGAGCCCAGACGGCGACACCCCGGCTCCCGACTATAGCACTAATCGCTTCTTCCGGCGACAGCTTGTAGCGAGGCACGTAGGCCGGCCGACCGCGCTCAAGGTATAGGTCAAAGGCCTCGGCGACATTGCTGACATAGCCCCGCGCCACAAGCGCCCTAGCAACATGCGGCCTGCCGAGGGAGTGCCCATCGCCATTACTTTGGGCTGTCACTTCAGAGAGCGTAAGCGGGAGCCCTAGGCTCGTTAGTCGCGACACCATGCTCGCCATTCGCGTAGCTCTCTGGGAGCGCAACTTAGACATCAACTCTGATAACTCGCGGTCACTCCCGCTAATCCAGTACCCCAGGATGTGTACGTCGCGGTCGCCCCACTCGGCACTTAACTCAACGCCGGGAAGCACGGCAAGGCCAAAGAGAAGACCTGCGGCAAAGCCCTCCTGCAGGCCTGCACAGGTGTCATGATCAGTCAGAGCAATGCCTTTTAGCCCTCGTTTCTTAGCCTGCCGCACTAACTCGCGTGGCGAGTCCACACCATCTGAGGCGGAGCTATGCGTGTGTAGATCCAACATGCTGCATCTAGCCTAGGACAGCGCGAATGACACGCAAATGGTTATGCCCCAAAATCTCCAGCAGCGCCTGCTCGCTATACCCCCGCTTAAGCAGCGCTTCGGTTAGCGCCGGGTACTTGGAGGCATCCTCAAGTCCGTCGGGCGCACTATCTATCCCATCTAGGTCCGCTCCCAAACCGACATGCCTACTGTTGCCAAGGAGGTTTACAATGTGATCTATGTGTGTCACTACATCCTCTAAGCAGGCCCTGCCGTGTTCCACTAAGAACTGGGGGGCAAAGTTTATGCCCATCACTCCCCCGTTCTCCGCTAAAGCACGGATTTGCCTGTCGGTTAGGTTGCGCACATGCCCACAAACGGCGCGCGCGTTGCTGTGCGAGGCAATAATGGGATGCCGCGTTACGGATAAAACGTCAAAGAACCCAGGCTCCGATATATGCGATACATCGACAATCATACCTAGGCGGTTCATCTCTTCTACTACGCTGACGCCAAACTCAGTCAGTCCTCCGCCGCTGCGACACTCCCCCACACCTTCGGCAATCTGATTGCGTTCGTTCCATGTAAGCCCTACAGCCCTGACTCCCAGACGATGGTAGATGCGCAGAGAAGCCAAATCCCCCTCGAGAGCCTCTCCTCCCTCAATGGATATAAGCACGCCTACTTCGTCATTCGACTGCAACCCGTCAATATCCCGGGCGTCTAGGATTAGCTTGAGAGAGCCTTTGTTGGCCTCAAGCTCGCGATACAGGCAGTCAAGGAGCTGTATAGTGCGCTTAATCGCGCGGTCGGGCTTGTACTCCGCACCTATATAGGCGGCAAAGAACTGAACGTCCACCCCACCCTGCCGCAAACGTGGGATATCCACGTGTTCCTCCTGATGGTAGTCGCTCAGGCGGTACTCGCCGCGCGAGCTAAACACCTTGAGGATTGCGTCGCAGTGACTGTCGATTACTAAAGCTCGTGAGTGAAGCAGAGAAGTCATGAGCATTCCTCCAAGCATGCGTTATGGCACCACAGTCAGTATGCGCTCTGGGGCCGCCAAAGCCCTCCGTGTAGATAGGTCAAAGCGATACACCACCCCGGAAAGCAGTTTCGGGCCCTCCGCTATTTCAAAGCGCACGGGCAAGCCGGTGGTAAACTTACGTATCACCGGAGAAATAGCAACACCGAGGACCGAGTTATAGGGCCCACACATGCCGACGTCGGATAGATAGGCGGTTCCTTTCGGCAACAAACGCTCGTCCGCCGTTTGTACATGCGTGTGGGTGCCAACAATGCCCGCTACTCTGCCGTCAAGATAATGTGCTAAGGCCAACTTCTCGGACGTAGCTTCAGCGTGAAAGTCAACAAACGTTAGGCAATTGGTCGGTAGGCCGTTTAGCACTTTGTCCATGGCCTGAAAGGGGCAGTCGACCGGAGGCATAAACGTCCTGCCCAGTACGCTAACAATAGCCAACGGCACGGGCGGAGAGCCGACCTCAGTCAGTAGTACGCCGTTCCCCGGGACCCCGCTAGGGTAGTTGACGGGCCGCAAAACGCGCGGGTACTCGTCTATGAACTCCAGAATCTCTTTCTTGTCCCAGGTGTGATTGCCGCCGGTGAGCGCGTCTACACCGATGTTTAGCAGCTCGTCCGCAATCTCGCGCGTGAGGCCGGTACCATGCGCAGCGTTCTCACCGTTAGCGATACAATAATTAACGGAGAACCTAGAACGCAACTGCGAAATGAGTTGGCGTACGACTTCTCTGCCGGGCTTCCCTACGACATCTCCAAGAAAAAGTATGTTGAACACATTCGTCCTCCAAACAAACGCTTCGGTCTCGCCAACTCAGTACTTTCCCGGTTGTATAAAAGCCGAGCTTGCGCTCGGCTTAACCTACTTCGCCAGTTCTACTGCTCTAGTCTCTCTTATCACGGTCACCTTAATTTGCCCGGGATACTCAAGTTCACACTCTATACGCTTAGAAATGTCACGTGCGACCCGCACCGCTGCCAAATCATCTATGCGCTCCGGTTTGACTACAATGCGGATTTCGCGCCCGGCCTGAATGGCGTATACCTTGTCAACGCCGTCGACCGACGAGCCAATTTCCTCTAGTTTCTGCAGACGTTTAATATAGTTCTCGAGGCTTTCGCGGCGTGCGCCGGGCCTTGCGGCCGAAATGGCGTCCGCTGCGGCAACCAGCACCGCTTCGATCGACTGCGCTTCTACATCGCCGTGGTGCGCCGCAATGGCATGTACAACAGCGGGGTGTTCGCGATACTTCTTGGCAATGTCTGCGCCAATGGCCACGTGCGGCCCCTCCACTTCGTGGTCAAGGGCTTTGCCTATATCGTGCAGCAGCCCTGCGCGCTTGGCAATGTGTACGTCGACGCCTAGCTCCGCAGCCATAGCCCCCGCCAAGTGAGCAACTTCCAGCGAGTGCTTAAGGACATTCTGGCCATAGCTGGTGCGATAACGTAGTCTCCCGAGCAACCTCACAAGTTCGCCGTTTAGGCTGTGGATGCCAACTTCAAACACGGCGCGCTCGCCTTCCTCGCGAATGCGTTGCTCAACTTCCTTCTGGGCCTTTTCCACCACTTCTTCAATGCGGGCTGGGTGAATGCGGCCGTCTGCAATTAGCTTCTCTAAGGCAATCCGCGCTACTTCGCGTCGCACGGGGTCAAACCCTGACAAAATCACTGCCTCCGGCGTGTCGTCAATGATCAAGTCTACGCCGGTAAGAGTCTCTAGCGCGCGGATGTTTCGTCCTTCTCGCCCGATGATGCGTCCCTTCATCTCGTCATTTGGCAACTCCACGACGGATACGGTCGTCTCAGCGGAATGGTCTGCCGCGCAACGTTGAATCGCTATGGTAATGATCTCGCGCGCGCGTTTGTCGGCTTCATCACGCGCCTCCGACTCCACTTCCCGAATCAACAGCGAAGCCTCGTGGCGAATTTCCTGCTCAATGTTAGCCAGTTGGAGAGCACGTGCCTCTTCGTGGGTAAGGCCGGCAACACGTTCGAGCTCCCTCTGCTGCTTCTCAACTAATTCCTCGGCCCGCTCCTTAAGTTTATTGAGATCGCCCTCTTTACGGCCGAGTTGGTCATCGCGGCGCTCGAGTTGCTCAAGTTTCTTGTCCAAGGTCTCGTCTTTTTGCAGGATGCGGCGCTCTAGCCGCAGAATCTCGGCACGGCGCTCCTTGATATCACGCTCAGCCTCTTGCCTGAGTCTATGCACTTCATCTTTTGCTTCAAGTATAGCCTCGCGCTTCTTAGCTTCCGCCTGTTTAGTGGCATCCCCAACGATAACTCTGGCGACCACCTCAGCCTCTCCGGTGGCCTTTTCGCTTACACGCTTACGGTATAGAAATCCGCCATATGCAGCGGCGGGTACAGCTACTACTAGGATGGCAATAATTACAAATTCGATGTTGAGTCCCTCCTCTCATAAAAATCTACAAAAAAAGACCGAGAACCCTCGGTCAGCAGAACGAAAGTTGCCTAGAGCGTTGCTACTCTCTGGCATTATTCTAGCCTTCAGGCTGTCCATTGTCAATACGAGCGTCGCACAGCGTCCGCAGTGCCTCGCGGATTTCTGGGGCGGAGAAACCTTTGCGCCACAGATGTCTCTGTATGAAGGCCACATCTTTGCCCCGCGAGCATAACTGCACAGCCAAGCGTTTTGCCGGGGCATCCACTTCGGTCTCCTTCTCAAAGGACGCAACCGTGTCCTCCACTAGCTCAGGGGATAACCCACGTCCGATAAGGCGCTTACGAAAGAGCTTGGCACCGATGGAAGTGCGCGTTGTGGCACTCGCCAGTGAACTCTCCGCAATGCGACGGTCATTTAGGTAACCCTGCTCTGCAAAATCCTGACAAAGCGCGCTTACATCCGCAGGCAGGAACCCACGCTTATGCAGTTTGTCTTGGAGTTCTCGCCGCGTGTGCTCGCGCCGCGCCAAAAGCCTTAGTGCGGTTTGGCGGAGGTCGCTACTCCTCAAAGCTCTCTCCGGTAGTTCGCGGCGAGAGGTTACCTGTCCCTAGCTTTTCGCGAATGCGGGACTCCACCTTGCCGGTGATGTCTTGGCGCTCGCGCAAATAGTTCTTGGCGTTTTCTCTGCCTTGTCCTAACCTTTCGTCCTCAAAGGAGTACCAGGCCCCGCTCTTGACGATAATGTCCATGTCGGTAGCCGTATCCAGAATGCTTCCCTCGCGCGATATCCCCTCGCCGTACATGATGTCAAAATCCGCGACTCTAAATGGGGGTGCCACTTTGTTCTTGACCACCTTGACGCGCGTTCGGTTGCCTACAACTTCCTGCCCGGACTTAATGGACTCGACGCGACGCACCTCAAGGCGGATTGTGGAGTAGAACTTTAACGCTCTGCCGCCCGGCGTAGTTTCGGGATTACCGAACATCACGCCAACTTTTTCTCTTAGCTGGTTAATAAAGATGGCGGTAGTTTTGGACTTACTAATGGCACCGGCTAGCTTGCGGAGTGCCTGCGACATGAGGCGAGCTTGCAGACCGACATGCGCGTCGCCCATTTCGCCTTCAATCTCCGCACGTGGCACCAGTGCCGCTACCGAGTCGATAACAACAACGTCTACGGCACCACTGCGCACTAAGGCCTCGGCTATCTCTAAGGCCTGCTCACCTGTGTCGGGTTGAGAGACCAAGAGGTCTTCTAAGTTTACGCCCACTTTATGCGCATAGGAAGGGTCAAGGGCGTGCTCGGCGTCAATAAACGCAGCTATACCGCCGTTCTTTTGGGCCTCAGCGATGATGTGGAGTGCCACTGTCGTCTTGCCGCTAGATTCGGGGCCGTAGACTTCAATTATGCGGCCGCGCGGTACTCCCCCTACGCCCAAAGCAATGTCTAGCGACATGGCGCCGGTGCGGATAACCTCCATGGCGGCCCTTTCGCTTTCTCCCCCTAGCCGCATAACCGAACCCTTGCCGAACTGCTTCTCAATCTGATGCAACGCCATCTCTAGAGCCTTCTTTTTCTCCATCCCGCGCGCCTCCCATCCGGATACTGCTAGCATTATATACTAACGAACAATTGTTCGCAATAGCTACTTTTGCGTAAGCAATATGAGCAACAGCTCTAGTGCTGCTGAGGCCGCCTGGCATTTCACAGTCGCGCGTTCCCCTGCAAAGAGAAAAGCTCGGATTTGCTTGTGTTCATACAGACTGACCGCGATGAACACTGTCCCCACGGGCTTTTTCGGGCTCCCCCCGTCCGGACCCGCAATTCCGGTGATGGAAATAGCTGCATCCGAGCCAAACAGCGCCTGTACCCCAAGCAGCATTTCCTCCGCACACAGCAAAGAAACCGCGCCAAAACACCGCAACGTTTCGGTCTGCACCGAGAGAAGCTGTACTTTCGCGGCGTTAGAGTAACATGTGACTCCACCTAAAAAGAAGTGTGACGCGCCGGGCACGTCCGTGAGTGAGTGACCGAGTAGCCCACCTGTACAGGACTCTGCTATTGCCAAGTTTAAGTTCCTACTCGATAGCTCTACGCTTACGGCTCGCGCTAAGGTCTCGAGTTTAGTCACCGCTAAGACACTTCCTTCGGTTGGCGTTCGCCCAGAATGTCGCCTGCGTCGCGGAAGTAGTCGAGTCCCGACGCAATCGTGAACACCACGGCTACCAGAAGCGCGATGTCCTCAAAGGGGAACCCCACCAAGGAGAACGGATAGTTGTTCACCATTACCGCCGTAATGGCGACAATCTGCGTAATGGTTTTCACCTTGGCGAACTTACTGGCAACAATTACTCTGCCTTCAGCGGCCGCGATACTCCGCAGCCCGGTCACCGCAAACTCACGCCCGATAATGACAATGGCAATCCAAGCCGGCAAGGCTGACATAGCCACCAAGGAAACTAACGCTGACATCACCAGCAGTTTGTCGGCGAGAGGGTCGAGGAGCTTTCCGAGATTAGTGACACTCTTTTGCTTGCGCGCCACATAGCCGTCCAATCCGTCCGTCGCAGCAGCCAATATGAAGATGCCTGCGGCAACAAACTCGCCGAAATGCGCCTGCTCAAAGACAAAAAACAGAAATACGGGCAAGAGAAATATACGAGAAAGCGTAATCTTATTCGCTAGATTCACCTACAAACACCCCCAGCAAATCGTATTCTCGGGCTTCTACGATATGCGCGCGAATCAGCTGTCCTTTGCTCGCACTGACGCCGCGCACGTACACTGCCCCATCGACTAAGGGGGCGTCTTTGCAGGCCCGCCCTTTGACCCCTTCACCTTGAGGCCATGCCTCTTCCACTAACACGTCCACGGTGCGCAGAACAAAGCGCTGATTTCTCTCTCGACTGATACCCTGTTGCAGGGTCATAAGCTCGTGGTAGCGGAGATTCTTAACTTCTTCACTGACTTGATCAGGCATAGCCTCTGCGGGGGTTCCCTCTTCGCGCGAGTACTTAAACACGCCCACGTGGTCAAACCAACCCTCCGCCACGAAGTCGCAGAGCTCCGCAAACTCGGGGGCTGTTTCGCCGGGGAATCCCACAATGAGAGTAGTGCGGATGGTGACGTCCGGAATCCTCGCCCGCAGGTCCCCTAGGAGCTCTCGGATCTCTGCCGCAGTCCCGCGCCGGTTCATGGCTTCGAGAATGCGCGAGTTAATGTGTTGGAGCGGAATGTCTATGTACTTACACAGGTGCGGTAGCTCGGCGAAGGCTTCGACTAGCTCCGGCGTGAACCCGTCGGGATAGCAGTACAACACGCGCAGCCAGAAGATGCCACTAATCTGTGATAGCTGCCTAAGGAGTGCAGGCAGCCGATACTCCCCGTAGAGGTCGAAGCCGTAACGTGTAGTATCTTGGGCGATAAGGTTAATCTCTTTCGCACCGCTCTCTGTTAACGCCGTTACCTCGCGTACAATGCTCTCCGTGCTTCGACTGCGGTACTTCCCCCGTACGAGCGGAATGACGCAGTAGGAGCAATTGTTGTCGCAGCCCTCGGCAATCTTAACGTAAACGCTGTGCGCGTCTGTCGGTATACGCGGGATTTCCTCCTCGTAGGCGTAGGCTACTTCGCCCACGGCGGTAACGCGTTCACCCCGCACTGCTCGGTCGATGACTGCTGCAATGGCAGGAAAACTTCCGGTGCCCACTACCGCATCAATTTCCGGCATTTCCTGCATCAGCTCCGCGGCATATCTTTGCGACAGGCATCCGGTTACGACTAACGCCTTGCAGCGGCCTTGCTTAAGTTGCGCAGCCCTGAGAATCGCCTCCACAGACTCCTCTTTTGCCGCCGTGATAAAACAACAGGTGTTGACGATGACTACGTCCGCATCTGTGAGTTCCGTGACTAGTCTATCGCCCCGCTCGCAGAGCAAGCCCTGCATCAACTCAGCGTCGACTTGGTTTTTGGCGCACCCTAGACTTATCGTCGCGATTTGCATGTCGTCCTCCTCTATTGCTGCTTTGCTGTGCAGGTCCCATAGGCCCCGGCGGGACGAGGCACTTGGGGCCATATCCGATAAGGTCATCCCGCCCGACATCTCGCAAGACTTTCCGCACTGTGCTGTGGTTCTTATGCTGGAAATACTGCAGGAGTGCGCGCTGGGCGTTCTTCTCAGCCGGGCTCCGTGGCACATGCACACTCTCCTGTGTGAGCGGATGAATGCCTGTGTAGTACATAGCGGTGGAGAGAGAACCGGGCGTGGGCACAAAATCCTGCACCTGCTCAGGGCGTATGCGCTCATCCCGCAAATACTCGGCCATTTCTATGGCATCCTCGAGGGTACTGCCGGGGTGACTTGACATAAAGTACGGCACCACAAACTGCTTCTTGCCGAACCTAGCGTTAGTCCGCTGGTAGCGCGTGAGGAACTCGCGATATACGCCGTGCGAGGGCTTGCCCATCAGACGCAGCACGCGGGCAGAGACGTGTTCCGGGGCGAGTTTGAGTTGACCGCTGATATGGTGCTCACAAAGCTCACTCAAGAAAGCGTCATTGGCATCAAGTAACACATAGTCAAAACGGACCCCCGAACGCACAAAGACTTTCTTAACGCCTGGGAGACTGCGCACAGCGCGGAGCACAGCTAGGTACTCGTCGTGTCCCGCATGTAGTTGGCGGCAGGGCTTAGGGGACAGACACTCCTTCCCGCGACACGGGCCTTCCTCTATCTGTTTGGCGCAAGGGGGGGCATGGAAATTGGCCGTGGGCCCGCCGATGTCATGGATATAGCCCTTGAAGTTCGGTAAAGTGGTAAGTAGGCGCGCTTCCGCGACGATGGAGTCTAGGCTGCGCCGCTGAATGACCCTTCCCTGGTGGGCCGTCAAAGCGCAGAAAGAACAGCCGCCGTAGCAGCCGCGATGGCTCGTGATGCTAAACTCGACTTCGTCAATGGCCTTGACGCCGGCTTCACTATAGCGGGGATGCGGCCGACGCGTAAACGGAAGTCCATACACCCAGTCCATTTGCTCTGTGGTAAGCGGCATGGGAGGCGAGTTGACGCAGACATATGCGTTCCCGTGTTGTTGTGCGAGTGTGCGCCCGCCAAACGGGTTTTCTTCGCCGCGCGCAAGACGAAAGGCCTCGGCAAACTTGATTTTGTCTTCTTGCATCGCAGCGAAACTTGGCAACAGGACAGCTTCCCTTGACACTTCAGACGACAAGTAGCAGGCGCCGCGAATATCAGAGTAATCCGTTAGGCCGTGCTTGAGCCGCTCGGCGACGCTTAAGAGCGAGAGTTCGCTCATGCCGTACAAGAGAAGGTCTGCTTTGCTGTCAAGTAGCACGGAACGGCGCAGGCCGTCTGCCCAGTAGTCGTAATGCGCAATGCGCCGCAATGAAGCCTCTATGCCGCCGAGAATGATCGGCAGGCCGGGCAACGCTTCTCGCGCGCGATTGGCATAGACGACTGAGGCCCGGTCCGGTCGTAGCCCGCCTACACTGCCGGGAGAAAAGTCATCGACGCGGCGCGGTTTATGGGCCGCCGTGTAGTTCGCGACCATGGAGTCTAGATTGCCGGCGGTGATCAGCACCCCGAGCTTCGGTCGGCCAAGCACCCTAAAGGCATTCAGCTCCCGCCAGTTTGGTTGCGCCACAATGCCAGTTCGGTAACCGGCGCCCTCTAGCACCCTGCCTACCAAAGCCGCGCCAAAGCTTGGGTGATCTACATATGCGTCGCCGGTAATCAGGACAAAATCTAGTTCATCCCACCCGCGCTGCCCCATTTCCTCTTTCGACATCGGAAGCGGACTGGCTGCCAAGGGCAAACGACATTCCCTCATAGAACCTCTAGCGCCCCGGTTTGACAAACGCGTACTCCCGTACATCGCCGGTCTGCACGGGGAGCGAAACACCGTTAGCTGCAATGTCCACCACTCGGGCCCGTCCGAGACGCAAGCTCAGGCTGTCGTTCGCGCGAAAAGTCCGGCTCTCGCCCGCATTCAGCGTCACCGACGACCCCACACCATCTATGTTCACGGAGAGCCAGCAGCTCTCTGTCCGCACACGCACAGTCAGTTCCATTGGCCACGTGCTGACTTCATAGACGTTACGGATTCCTTCGCTCTCGCGCAAGACCCAGACAGGGCTCGGCGACGAAGGCGGCTCCGGCAGTGTAGGCGTTGCTGGTTGTACGGGTGGCGGCAAAGTAACTTCCGGCTCAGTCTCGGGGGTAGGAACGGGGCGAGCACTCCAATAGGCGTAGTAGAGCCCCGCGCTGACAAACGCGGCGAGCATGATTAACACTCCTACCCATCGTCTCCAGGGAACCACTATCACTCGTCTGTATGTTGTGCCGGGGGAAGCGGCAGATGCTCTAAGCACATCAACTTCGGGCCAAGACAAATGCGCGTAGTCAACGCCAAGTTCTTCGCTGAGCGTGCGGACAAACCCTCGCAGGTAGACAGCTCCACCGGACACGCTCTCGAATTCGCCGGCTTCAATGGCCGCAATGATGTGAGGCCGAATCTTGGTTTTCGCATACAAGTCCTCGACGGACAGCCCTCTCGCCTCTCTCGCTGCCCTAAGCGTTGCTCCTACTTCCCGCACCATGTCGCCTCCTTAGGAAATGCCTGAGCGCTTGCTTTGGTCTAGAATCCCCTTGACTAAAGCGTGGTTCCTGTTAATAGTCCTAGGCTTACTGCCGTCCGCAGGGCCGACAAGGCCGGCCTCCTGCATCTGGTCCACAATCCGTGCGGCCCGCGTGTAGCCCAGCCGCATGCGGCGCTGGAGCATGGAAACCGATGCCTGCCCGGTCTCCACAATAATGCGCACCGCGTCTTCAAACCTCTCGTCAAGTCCACCCTCTCCCTCTCTGGCGGTATGGTCTACCTCCTCAAGGCGATTGAGTGCCTCTACGTAGACCGCTTCACCCTGACTGGAGACGTAGTCTACAACGCGTTCGATCTCGCGGTTAGAGACAAAAGCCCCCTGCACACGCCTAGCCTTGCTCTGACCGACAGGTAGGAACAACATGTCTCCCCTGCCGAGTAGCTTCTCGGCCCCCATCATGTCGAGAATGACGCGGGAGTCAACGGCCGAAGACACGGTAAATGACAACCGCGAGGGGATGTTCGCTTTAATAAGTCCCGTAATTACATCTGTCGAGGGTCGCTGCGTCCCAATTACAAGATGCATTCCGGCTGCGCGAGCCATTTGCGCCAATCGACATATAGCTTCCTCTACTTCTGAGCGCGCTACCATCATCAGGTCGGCAAGCTCATCGATCACGATTAGGACGAGTGGCATTCTCTCGCTAGCCTTTTCCTTGGCGCGTTCATTGAATCTGTCAATGTCTCGTACGCCCGCCCGTGCAAAGGCAGCATATCGCCTCTCCATTTCGCCCGTGGCCCATTTGAGGGCGGCGGCGGCCTTCTTGGGGTGATTAAGCACGGGGGCAATTAAGTGTGGCACGCCGTTGTAGGCCGACAGCTCCACGACCTTAGGGTCGATCAGCATCAGTTTCACTTCATCGGGTCGCGCCTTAAACAGCACACTGCACACTAGCGTATTGATGCACACGCTCTTGCCTGTACCCGTAGCCCCGGCAATTAAGAGGTGGGGCATTTGCGCGAGGTCCGCCAAAACAGTGTTGCCTTCGATGTCTTTGCCTAGCGCTGCAGTAAGAGGTGTAGTGGAGTTTATGTATTCCGCACTCTCTAAGACGTCGCGCAGCAGGACCGCACTGCGGGCTTTGTTGGGCACTTCGATGCCTATTGCGGCCTTCCCAGGTATAGGCGCCTCTATCCGCACGCCTTCACTTGCTAGGCTCATGGCTATATCGTTGCTTAGCCCAGTCACCTTGCTCACTTTAGTACCGGGTGCCATCTGGATTTCGTAACGCGTGCACGTAGGGCCGCGAGTCACCTCAACTACTTTGGCCCTAATGCCGAAATTAGCCAGCGTCTCCTCCAAAATGCGAATGTTCTCCTTTTCCTCGCGGCTGCCGCGTGCGTTGCTTGGCTTCAAGCCCCGATTAAGTAAGGAGAGGTCAGGTAAAGTATAGTCGCACTGCGGGAGCTTAAGTTGCTCCACGCGCTTGGGCGGTAGCTTAGGTTCGGGTGACTCCGGTAGTGGCGGCGCGGGCGACGGCTCTTCCGATAGGGGTTCTATGAACGTAGGCGGTACTTCGCTAACGGCTACCGGAACAGGGCTAGACGGCGCCTCTGCGCGCAGCCGCTGACTAACCCAGCGATAACACTTTGCGCTGGCGGAGACACAAAACGCACTTGCATCGCGCAGTGACCCTCCGGTAAGGAGGAGCAAGCCAACTACAGCGATACTCCAAACCAGAATCCATGCTCCGAGGACTCCAAACACGCTAATCGACAGACTGCCCAAAAGCAGCCCCAGAGCTCCGACGCCGCCGCTGTCCCTAAGTGTGAGTAAGGGGCGTTGAATTGACGGAATAAGCATGTACAAAAACAACAAGCCGGCGAAGACGAGCAACGCGAGGGAAAGAAGCACCTTCCTAGGAGTACGGCGAGTGAAAGTGACATAAGCCGCATAGTAGAGGACCGCAAACGAAAACACCAGCGCTCCCCTGCTGCCAAAGCCAAGCCCCAAGAGATAGTTGCTCACTCGGCCTGCTTGTCCGGTAAGTTCAGGCCAAATGAGGCTGATTAGGGCGAAAGCGGCTGCGACTAGCAGCATGACACCGCTTACTTCTTTGGGGAGACCGCGGGCGGAGCGCGCCGTCTTTGATGGGTGGCGGCGTGGCATGGGCAACCTCCTATCTCACCAGTAGCATAGTCAAAATCCCGACAGCCCACACGTAGTAGGCAAAGTAGCTGAGCTTACCGCGTCTTAATACTTGCACGAGGCCTAGGATAGCGAATACACCTGTGAGGGCTGACACTAGGACGCCGACAGCTATCCACGACAGAGGCGCTTCAAGGCCCACGCCAAGCAAAGCACGCGCCTCCAGCAGAGATGCCCCTACAATTGCCGGAATGGACAAGAGAAAGGAGAAACGTGTGGCGGTCTCACGGTCGTACCCAAGGAAAAGCCCGGTGCTAATGGTGAGGCCCGAGCGCGAAATACCGGGCGTAATAGCCAAGCCTTGGGCTAGCCCAACCGCTAAGGCGTCTCGTATGCTCATATCCCGCAGAGTCTTCGTCCCCCGCAGGCGGCTAACTACAAGGAGGACAACGCCGGTGACAATTAAGGCAAACCCGACAAAACGAGGGGCGGAAAAGAGGGCAACAAACACTTCTTTTAGCCCTATGCCAATTAGGCCGGTTGGCACGCTAGCGAGTACCAACAACAACACCAAACGCTGATACAACTTGACTTCAGCATCCTGCATACCGCTTGGCCTATATCCGAAGAAGCTAAAACAGGCTACCAGCAGCTGTTTGATGTCCCGCGCAAAAACGATAAAAACCGAGAGCAGTGTCCCAAGGTGCAGAGCAACCTCAAGTGCTACGCCCGGGGCCTGTACCCTTAAAATGTGTTGTCCCAATACTAAGTGCCCGGAGCTAGAGACAGGGAGAAACTCGGTTAACCCTTGGATTATAGCGAGTGTGACAATGTCGCCGAGAGTCAACGTGTTCGCCCCTTTCGTACTAAAAGCATTATACCACAGGGCCAGACCGCTCTGTGGTATAGAGAAGGAATGTTGCATTTCGGACAACCGTCCCAAAGCTCGCCCCCGTCGGTAGCCTAATGTTTCTCCTTGCCTAGACGTTTTTGTGCTATTAAGTAGACGGTGTCATCGGCCCTCGCCGAAACCACTATAATTCTCATGAGCTTGTCTTCTCGTACCACCTGATAGACTACCCGAAGCCCCGACCCCCGTAGCTTTATCTTGCAGAACCCTGTTAGATTTGTGCCAAGTGGCTTGCCATAACCACCTTCAGTATAGGGCAAAGGATTGATGGACACTTTTTGCATGGCCTTGACCACCTGCACTCTTTGCCCATGGTCCAGTTTCTTAATATCCTCTAAGGCTTCCCTCAAATACTCTACCGTCCACATTACTCAAGCTCTACATCTGCATTTTCCAGATCTGCGCCATTTAGCCCAAGCTCCCGCATAGCTTCATCGGCAGCAACGAAGTCATCGGGCTTGGCCTTCCCCATCCTCTTCCCCGCTTCGATAACCAACCGGTAGTTTTCTAGGGTCTCGAGCAGCTCCTCATAGACCTCGGGGGTCAATAATACACAAGTTGGCGAGTTGTTCTTAAGAACGATCTTAAAACCAGTTTCTTTCACTTCCTCAAATATTTTTCCAGCCTCCCCTTTGTTAAAGCGGGAAATAGGGACAAGAGAGTTGGCCACATCGATTATTGAGATGCCTAGCATGATGAATACCCCTTCCATCAACCGCAACTGTACATGCGGCCGACTCTTTAGCATATTCTATTCTCTATCTATAAATTTGTCAACCTTTTTACTAATCTCTGAGCTGACACATGAAATTTCTTAGGGAGGTAGGGAACTAAAATACTTTCCCCGGCGAGAACTCGGGCGAGAGGAAATCGCGAGGGTTACTGCTAATCAGCTGCACTATCTGATACCTGCCGTCCGGCAGCGGCAGCACGCGCAAGCGTCTGCCGCGGTATGTTATCTCCTGCTGGGGAAGCACTTTGTCAAGCTCTGCGAGTACGATTTCCTCGGGGATGATGGTGTATAGCACTAGTGACCACCTCGCGCGAGCGAGCGCAATTTCTCTAGGGCCTCCCCTAGCCCACCTACGCTGTCGATTAAGCCCGCATTTACGGCTTCCTTGCCGACGACCACCGTGCCGATGTCCCGCGCTAGCTCACCGGTCCGAAACATCAACTCGCGGAAACGTTCGGTGGTGATGCGGCTGTTGCTGACCACAAAGCGTACCACGCGCTCCTGCATCTTGTCGAGATAGTCAAATGTCTGCGGCACGCCGATGACGAGTCCGGTGAGACGGATGGGATGTATGGTCATAGTAGCTGTTTCCGCGATAAAGGAGTATTTTGCTGCTACTGCAATGGGTACGCCGATAGAGTGTCCTCCGCCTAAGACTAGAGATACCGCGGGCTTAGACATGCTCGCTACCATCTCGGCGATGGCTAGTCCCGCCTCCACGTCGCCGCCTACGGTGTTGAGAATCAGGAGTAGGCCGTGAATCTTTGGGTCTTGTTCTATGGCCACAAGTTGCGGAATGATGTGCTCGTACTTAGTGGTTTTGTTTTGCGGCGGCAGAATCATATGTCCTTCAATCTGCCCCACAATGGTCATGGCATGGATATTACTTTCATGTGACGGCAGTTGTGTTTGTCCGAGTCCTTGGATTAGGTCTAGACCTGTACTGCTGTCTTTGTTTTCCTGCTGTTCTGGAAACACCACTTCTCCTCCTCTAGCGCCCACACCCCTAGTGTGCCTGACGGCCCTAGAGAAAATGCAGCGTCTAACCCTTGCCGACTGCCTGCAGGGCTTGCTCGACAATCTCCGCCTCGGCCTTATTGATGGAGTAAAGCGGCGGCCTGAGAGAACCTCCGGGTAGACCTAAGCGGTTGAGAGCCCACTTGAGCGGTATGGGGCTGGTGGTGCAGAACAGCGCCTTAAACAATGGGAAGACCTTTGCGTGCACTGCCTGGGCGATGGCGTACTCACCCGCAAAATGGGCGCGGATCATCTCCGCAATCTCCGGTCCGATAATGTGCGAGGCCACACTTACTACGCCCTCTGCCCCCACAGCTAGCATGGGCAAAGTTAGCGAATCATCCCCAGAGTACAGGACAAAATCCTTGCGCACGGCGCGGATAATTTCGCTGACTTGGTCTAGGTTGCCGCTCGCTTCTTTAATGCCAAGGAAGGACGAACACTCGGACAACCTGACTACGGTAGCCGGCAGTATGTTGCAGCCTGTACGGCCTGGCACATTGTAGATGAGTATGGGTACGTCAACGGCTCGCGCTACCGCCGAAAAGTGTTGGTAAAGGCTTTCCTGCGGAGGTTTGTTGTAGTAAGGGGTGACTACCATTACACCGTCGGCTCCGGCGTCTACCGCAGCATGCGCCCCTCGCAGTGTATCGCTAGTCGAGTTTGTGCCTACGCCCGCGAGGACCTTTGCACGTCCGCGGCTCACATCTTGGACTAACTCAATTAGTAGAGCGCGTTCTTCGGCGGAGAGTGTAGGCGACTCGCCCGTAGTGCCTGAAACGACAATTGTCTCGGTGCCCGTAGCAACAAGGTGTTCGGCTAGGCGTCTAACGCCACTTTGGTCAAGACTCCCCTCCTCGTCAAAAGGCGTCGCCATGGCTGTAAGCAAGCGTCCGAAATGCATCAGTCCCATCCTTTCTTACTCGATACTTAGCTCGAAACGTCGATGCAGGGCGTTAGTGGCGGCTTCAACATCTCCTTGGTCGATGAGCACCGAAATCGTCAAATGCGAGTCGCTAGACTGTAATATACGCACTCCCGCCTCACGCAGGGCTCCGACGACGCGGGACATGACTCCCGGCACCCCGCGCATACCGGTGCCGATAACGCTCACTTTCGCGCAGCCGCAGCGAAACAGAACTTCGAGCGGGAGCGTCTTAAGCGCTGCACGCGCCTTATCGGCATCATCTTCTGGGATAATGAAGCGTTTGACCTCCGGACTAACGTTAATGAGGTCAACACTGACCCCCGCCTCTGCTAGGCGGCTGAAGATGTCTAGTTCAAGCCCGCCGTCATCGCTAGGTGTGGCAATGGACACGCGCGCCACCCTAGGAATGTGGGCTACGGCAGTGACGGGCCGAACACGCCTGCTCTCATACAGGACGGCGTTGGCGATGGTAGTCCCGGGAGCATCTGAGAAAGTGCTCCTGACTACCAAAGGAATGTTGCGCTGCATGGCCAGCTCGACTGCCCGCGGATGAATGACCTTGGAGCCTTGGGAGGCCATCTGAAACACCTCGCCGTAATCTAAGAAGCTAAGCACTTTGGCCTCCGGCACTAGGCGAGGGTCTGCGGTCATGATCCCTTCCACATCGGTATAGATCTCCACATTGGCCGCACCTAGGGCTACTCCTAATGCCGCGGCCGTGGTGTCGCTCCCGCCACGCCCGAGGGTCGTAATGTCGCCCTCACTGCTGACGCCTTGAAAACCAGCCACCACCGGTACTATCCCTTCCTTGAGTAGACTCCGCAAGTTGGTCGGGTCCACGGCGGTTATTCGAGCGTCGCCAAATGTATTATCTGTTATGATGCCTGCCTGCCATCCGCTTAGTGGCAGCGGGTTAAGTCCGGCCTTACGCAAAGCGCTGGCCACGACAGCACATGAGACTAACTCCCCGCAGGCCATCGCCAAATCACGGTCGCGGGCGTTTGATGACCCCGCCTGGTTAACTAAGGCCAGGAGAGTGTCCGTAGCGTAAGGCTCACCTAGGCGTCCCATAGCTGAAACCACGACTACGACATCATGCCCTTGCGCTTGACAGGCGAGCACCTTCCCTACCACTCGCTCCCGCATGGCGGACGTAGCTACGGAGGTGCCGCCAAATTTCTGCACAACAACTGCCATTTTGTGCCTCCCATCTTCCCGCTAGTTCCTAGACAACAGCAGAGGCTGAAGCTGTATCCCAGCAAGTGCCATCTCCGCTGCCTGTGGGATAAGGTCCATAGCCGCGACCAGTGAGTTCGGCTTAACTGCAGGATTATCCTGACCGTAGGGGACGAGAAAAATGTTCTTGCTACTCTGCAGTCGCGCTAAGTTAACCGCATTTAGGCCTAGGCCATCGTTAGTGGAGATGGCGACCAGCACGGGGCGGAGGTTGCGCAGGTGCGCTTTGACCGCCATTGTCACCGTGGAATCGGTAATGCCACCGGCTATCTTAGCTAGAGTATTGCCAGTACAGGGTGCCACGATGACTAAGTCCAATAGTTTTCCGGGACCGATAGGCTCTGCCGCCGTCATAGTGTCTACTATCTCTAGCGCGCCGCTTGCCGCAAGAATTTGCCTCCGCCACATTTCCGCGCGGCCGAAGCGAGTATCTGTGCGCGCGGCGGTCTCGCTCATGATAGGAATAATCTCAGCACCGCCCTCACGCAGCCGCACTATTTCAGGCATCACCGCTGCGAAAGTGCAGTAGGAACCGGTCAAAGCGAAACCAATTCTCTTGCCCTTCATTTTACCTCTCCTCCGGAAGATTTTCTATGATTATGCGCGGCAGAACTCGACCCAAAACGTGCCCGGCAGTCTCGGGCGTGAACTTACCCGGCAAGCTAGGAGCGAGTACAGCTATGCGACCTAGTTTCTTGGCTGCTTGATAGTCGGTTCCTCCCGCTCCGGAGGCAATGTCGATAAGAATGCTGTCCCGGCGCATACAAACCAGTAGTTCTTCGGTAAACACCATATCCGGCGCGGTGTTAAAGAGAAAATCAAAACTGCCCAACACACGCGACATCTCGCCTGCGAAATGCGGATTATGCCCCGCCGCAAAAGCCTTGGCTAACGTACCCGCTTGCCTGGCCGCCACGGTAACGTGCGATCCCATGCCCTTAAGGAGCGCGGCCAGCGCTATACCACACCGGCCGTAGCCGACGACTAGTGCGCGGCTACCGTGGATGGTTTTTATGGCTCTCTCTTGCGCGAGGCGCACGGCACCTTCTGCCGTGGGCACGGAGTTAAGATACGCTAGCTCATCGTCCGCTCCGATTTCGCACAACCTCCAGCCGTTAGCCGCGCCTAGCTCTCTCAGCTTTGGTCTCGCTACTCCCGTAAGGACAAGAAGCCCCCGGAGGGATAACGTGCGATCAAGAACAATGGGCGCGTCGTCATAATAGGACTGCACGCTGCCTTCGGCATCCATGCCGGCCATCGGCAACAGCATGGCATGGCTCCCCCTGATGGCAGTCATCAGGTCTACAGGAACCACATCCAAATAGCCGGGAAGGCGCGCGAGTCCCACTGTGAGGATTCTTGCCCCAGCCTGCAGCAAACTCGGCACATAGTATTCGGTTCTTCTGTCGCCGCCGACAACAGCAACGCTAAGGCCCGCCAGTACCGCGCTCATAGACTCCTCCCCTTTAACACCTACAACCACTATATGACATGTAGAGGGAGAAGGTGAAATAGTAGAGGCCTGTAAGTTTTTGCTTACAGACCTCGGCGGCCCACATCGATAATAATCATGTCCTGACCGACTTTCTTAACGGAGTGCCACGAGAGCGTTATCTCCTGCCCGCCTTTCACTAGCCCTAGGAAACTACGCCTCACGATCACCACGGAGAGAATTTTGCCTGTGCGGGCGTTGACCACTAAGTCACTGTCCCCCAGCAATCCTAGCCTAGACCCGTCGTGGGTGTTGATGATTTCTTTCCCGGCGAGTTCGCTAAATCTCACGGCCATCACCTCATCACCATCCTATGTGGGCAATGATGCGGCCAACACAAAATCCTTAGTCTCCGCGCAGGGCCCAAATGAGATTCGGGAGTTCCGCCGTGGGCCCTAACGCGCAAACCGTGAGCTGATCTAGAGCGAAGACCCTCCCCGCAAGCGCCTGCACATCCTCTAATGTCACGGCCTCAATGCGCTCGAGGATTTCCGTTGTGTCCATAACGCGCCCGATAAGGAGAATCCCCCGTCCCATGCGACTCATGCGGTTTGCTGTGCTCTCTAGCCCCATCACCAATGCGCCTTTAACCTGTTGACGCGCGCGGCTGATCTCCGCTTTACTCACCGGTGTGTTCTTCATGGCCAGGAGCTCGCGTCCGATGGTCTTAAGTAGGGTTGTGGTGTTACGGGCGGAGAGGCCTGCATACACGGCGAAGTAGCCTGCGGACACGAAAGAAGCGCTGTAGGAGTAGATGTTGTAGGCCAAACCTAGCTCTTCGCGAATCCCCTGAAAGATGCGCGAGGACATACCCGAACCGAAAATGTTGTTCATAATGTTCATGGCGTAGATATCCTTATCGCGCCAAGACAACCCGGGGAAACCCAAACAAAGATGAAGTTGTTCAATGGGTCGCTCAATCACACTGATGCGCTCAGAGTAAGGAAGTGCCTCCGATGTGTCACTGACGCATACGCCCTCACTGCCGAAGTGGCAGTTTGTGTCCACTAAGCGCACTAAGTCCTCGTGGTTCACGTGCCCACATGCGGCGACTACCACGTTCTCTGGACAATAGTGTTTGGCAAAGAATTGGCGTAAGGTGTGAGCTGTGATACCGGCGATGCTCGCCCGTGTCCCAAGGATTGGCTTTCCTAAGGGATGATGTGGCCAAATGGCATCGGCAAGCTTGTCGTGGATGAGTTCATCCGGCGCATCTTCGTAGAGAGAGATCTCCTCCAACACAATTTGCTTTTCCCTCTCAATATCGTCTTCCGAAAAGAGAGGATTAGTAAGCATATCTGACAGAACCTCTACTGCTAACGGCAAGTGTTCATCCATCACCTTCGCAAAAAAGCACGTGTATTCCTTAGCCGTATAGGCGTTGAGTTCGCCCCCGACATCATCAAACGCCTCGACAATGTCACGCGCGCTACGTGAAGGCGTCCCCTTAAAAAACATATGCTCCAAGAAGTGCGAAAGCCCCATCTCGTCAGGCGACTCGACAAAAGTGCCACATCGCACCCAAAAACCGATGGTCACCGTCTGTACGTGGGGTATGTGCTCGCTGACTACTCTTAGACCCGAGTCAAGTTTGGTAAGTTGCATGCTCTGACCTCCGTTAAGGCGCTCTTCTAATTGTGACCCCCCGATAAAAGCGACGAATAATGCCCTGATAGTCGACCCCGGCTTGAGCGAGGCCAAACGCCCCCCATTGTGACATACCTACGCCATGGCCGAAACCCGACCCGGTAATTTCGACTGATGTCGGCTGAGCGGGCAGGAGCCCGTGGTATACCCCACCCAAGCGCCCTAACTCCAAAACAAAGGGGCGCGGCATAAGTGCGGTGCGAAATGGGCGGCGGAACCGATCTAGCATTAGTATATCAAATTTCGTACTGCGCATCTGTGCTCGGTCTAGGGCTGCCCTAAGGTCCGACCCTGAGATTTCTACAGCTCCAAGCAAAGACGTAACCCGCACGGAACGCACATGGCCCACATCGGCATGTTCGGCGACTCGGACGTCGGTGACATGAGCCACATTAACTTGACGCCCTCTCAGCCGACGCTCGAATTCACCCACAGCTACACGGTGCGTCCAAGTCAGAGGCGGCTCTTCCGGGATAGCAACACCGCGCAAATAGGGAGCTACGCCTCCCCATACGTGTTCGCTGTCGCGTGTGTGCCCTCCCGCATGCGCATGATACACAGCGTCGATTACTGCGCCGTCGAAAGTAATGACTTGCCCGCTTGTGGCAACTACCGCTTGAGAGCTCCGCGGATGCTCACTGCCCTTACCTCCGTAGGCCTGGCAATGGACTGTGCTGCATAAGTCAAAACCGTCTTGTCCATGGCGGTTCCTTTGTCGCACCGCATAGGAGCGCGCCGCTAACGCTTGTGCCTTGAGCGCTTCTAAAGGCCATCCTGCCGGCATCTCGTTTGGCACTACTCCCAGCAGGTAATCCTCTAGCGGCAATACGTTAATGGAGGTAAGCAGCCCACGTCGATTGGGATTGAAGACTACACTTCCTCGAAAAGAGGCCTCCCCCACTCTTACAGGTTGCCCACTTCCGGCGAAGCGCACGGATGTGTCGCTTAAGTAACGCACAGTCGCGTCGGGCATCGTCATCGCCAGTCGCAGGGGAAAGTCGGCTGCTTTGGCAGGCACAAAGACCGTCTCTGTTGTCCAGATGATCTCCTCATCTCTCTCCAGTAGGGTCAGAGCGTACCTCTCGCCGACACTTACAATTCTCGTAGGAAAGTGATGGAGAAGGGTGCGTTGCAGCCAGATGGCCGTAGACTTGTCGGGTGTGGTG
Source organism: uncultured Peptococcaceae bacterium (assembly GCA_964349715.1). Lineage (GTDB taxonomy): Bacteria > Bacillota > UBA994 > UBA994 > UBA994 > UBA994. Next base: position 27,190 of record CAYGHR010000003.1, on the reverse strand, counting down.
GCTATGCTCACCTGTGGCGTGACGAGCTCGAGACGGATAGTCCCCTGAGCGGACCAGACCTCCGTATGTACTCCCTCGCCATCGCGCCACGAGACTTCCTGCGCGCTGACGCGCGCACTCAGGTGCCTTTCGTTCCAGCCCACCATTAGCGGTGTGCTCGCTTCCCCCCCGAGCGGCAGGAGCAAAAGCATCCCTAAGCATAACAAGAGCAACTTCATTATCTGCCCCCCATTACTCCTCTGTCGACACCGCAGACAGCAAAGTGCTTACCGATACTAGGCTATACCCTTGGGCTTTCAAAGCTGGGATTAAGTCCAGTAACGCGGCCGGTGTTTGTTCAGTCGGATGCATCAGTACGATAGCTCCGTTATGGACCTTGCCGACCACACGGCGCACGATTCTCTCCGCACCCGGCCGCATCCAGTCCGCGGTGTCTACGCTAGAGAGCACAGTAGTATATCCGAGTTCGTCCGCTATGCGCACAACGCGTTCGTCGAAGTCGTTGTAGGGAGGGCTAAAGTAGGGCACGGGCACTTCCCCTACAGCCCGGCGGATAGCAGCCGTCGTCCGCTGGATCTCTTGCCTAATCTCCTCATCTGAGAGCCTAGGAAGGTGAGCGTCCGAGTAGGCGTGGTTGCCAAACTCGTGTCCGCGGTGATAGATCTCCCGCACAAGTTCCGGGAATTTGTCCGCCCAGCGACCGACGATGAAAAAGGTTTTGGTGAGACCATGCTGCGAGAACAAGTTCAGTATCTCCAACAGCTCGCTGTTGCCCCAAGCGACATTCACGACGAAAGCGACTTGGCGCCTAGACTCGTGGCCGTGAAAAATGGGTTTATCACGCGAAGGGGCATCCGGCAAGAGCCAACGCAGAGCGAGATTAACGGCTTGATTGGGTTTGGCCGCCAAACAAAGGGCGACACTCGCCTCTACGTCAACTTCCCTACCTGCTAACCCCGGCACAACGCCCCCGGTGCGCAAGTCCACCCTAGGTTGCACGGGTGCGCGGTACATCTTGGTGGCCTGCAACAACACGAACTCCCTTAAGTCGCTTTCGCTATAACCCCCAATGTTCTCTGCCGCAAGTGTCACCCCCCGCGGCACACGGCGTTCGGGTGCTTCTCCCGGACGTACGCCAAACCACGCTACTCCCATGAAAACGCTCAGTGCCGCAAACCAAGCCGCGCGCTGTACGAAACTTCGCATGACTCCGCGCCCCCTCGCTATGAGTCTATGCGCATGTGTTCCATCAAATACGGAGAGCTCCACCGCCGGCAGAGCTCCCTTACAGCCTTTTATTCCCGCTCTCTGGCCTCTTTGGCTTGCGACGGGAGCAACTCCTTGCGCGAAGCCCCAATACGACCCATGCGGTCAATGTCCGTAATCTTGACCTGTACCCTGTCGCCTACGTTAACAACGTCCTCGGTGCGGGCAACGCGCTCATGGGCCAGCTGAGAAATATGAACTAGGGCTTCCTTGCCTGGTAACAACTCGACAAATGCCCCGTATTTCTCAACTCTGGTTACTTTGCCCGTATAGACTTCACCGACTTCCATTTCGCGCACGAGGTCTGATATAATCTCCTTCGCCCGCAAGCCCTGCAGAGCATCGACAGCCGCAATGAAGACTCGGCCGTCATCTTCGATGTCGATCTTGACGTTTGTCTCTTGGATGATCTTGTTGATCATCTTGCCGCCGGGCCCAATGACGTCCTTGATTTTATCTACGGGAATGGTGAGGGTAAACATGCGTGGAGCGTAGGGAGAAAGATCTCCCCGCGGTGCGTCCAACACGGCGAGCATCTTGTCCATGATGTAGAGGCGACCTTCTCTTGCCTGAGCTAGTGCCTCTCCCAAGATCTTCTCGTCTAATCCGCTAATCTTAATGTCCATCTGCAGGGCCGTAATGCCCGTCTTTGTCCCCGCCACCTTAAAGTCCATATCGCCGAGGTGGTCTTCCATCCCTTGAATGTCTGTCAGCACAACGTAGGAACTGCCTTCCTTCACCAAACCCATGGCCACCCCTGAGACTGGGGCCTTAATCGGCACACCAGCGTCCATCAGAGCCAAAGAGCTCCCGCAGACACTAGCCATGGAGGAAGATCCATTAGACTCAAGGACTTCGGAGACAACACGCACTGTGTAAGGGAACTCCTCCTCCGACGGTATCACCGGTAGCAGGGCACGCTCGGCTAGCGCGCCATGGCCGATGTCGCGGCGGGATGGCCCACGGTGTGGCCTTGTTTCCCCGACGCTGAAGGAAGGAAAGTTGTAATGATGTAGATAGCGCTTAGACTCATCAATGCCCAGATCGTCGATAATCTGCACATCGCCCATAGCGCCTAAGGTCACAGTGGAGAGCACCTGCGTCTGTCCGCGCGTAAACAGCGCCGAACCATGCGTTCGCCTTAGCACCGGTGCCTCGCAGCTCACGGAACGTATCTCCTTAAGGCCGCGCCCGTCCGGACGATAGTGGTCCCGAGCGATGGCTGTGCGCACTAATCCCTTTAAGAGGTTGTCGAGAATCACTTTGATTACTTTACCCTGCTCCGGGTACTGAGCCGAGAATGTTGCCATCGCTTCCTGCATGACCTTCTCTATGTTAGCCTCGCGCGCTAACTTATCGGCGCTTTGGATGGCCGCGAGCAATCTGTCGGACGTGTACTCCCCGATCAGCGCTGTCAGATCTGCCGGCACGGTAGGCAGGGATATCTCTAACTTAGGACGCCCTGTCTCCGCCTGCATTTTCTCTATCATTGTGACAATCCGTTTAATTTCCTCGTGCCCCGCCATTATCGCTTGCAGCATTTGCGCTTCACTTAGCTCAGAGGCTTCTGCCTCTACCATCATGATGGCATCACGAGTTCCCGCCACCACTAAGTGCAGTTTGCTGTCAGCCGCTTCGGCCAACGTAGGATTAATGACAAATCGGTCTCCAATCAGCCCAACAACGACACCGGCAACGGGATTATGGAAGGGGATGTTAGAGATGGAGAGGGCAGCAGATGCTCCGACTAAAGCAGCGATCTCAGGCAGGTTATTTTGGTCGACGCTTAGCACTGTCGCCACTACCTGTACGTCGTTGCGAAACCCCTCCGGGAACAGCGGACGCAGAGGTCGGTCAATCAGGCGGGCGGCGAGTATTGCTTTTTCACCCGGGCGTCCTTCTCGTTTGAGAAAACCCCCGGGGATTTTGCCTACCGAGTACAGCCGTTCTTCGTAGTCAACCAATAGAGGGAAGAAGTCGATGCCTTCGCGCGGTGCACGTGACATAGTGGCAGCTACCAGTACGCTGGTATCCCCATAGCTTACTAGAACCGCGCCGTTAGCTTGTTTAGCAAGACGTCCTGTCTCGAGCGTCATTTCGCGTCCTGCAACCGGGAGCGTGTATTTCTTCATATTCAGCCTCCTTTTCATAGTATGGCCAGTAAGGGCAGTAAAAAGAAAAGCGGTTCTCCCGCTTTCCTATTTAGCGTATTCCAAGTTGGTCCTTAATGACGCGGAACCTCTCGATATCTCGGTCCTGCACATAGTTGAGCAATTTTCTGCGCTGGCCAACCATCTTGAACAGACCGCGCCGCGAGTGGTGGTCCTTTTTGTGAACCCTAAGATGCTCGGTCAGCTCATTAATGCGCCCCGTGAGTATAGCTATCTGCACTTCGGCAGAACCTGTGTCGTGCTCATGGGTGCGAAACTTGTCGATGAGCGAGCGCTTCTTTTCTTGGCTAATCACATTCTCACCTCCTAATAAATGTCTCCTTAAGCCAAGTATGCCGTCGGAGTCATCGGCAAACCTAGCCACAGGTACGGCTCATTCTAGCACTTTGCGTTACAATAGGCAAGCCTCCGAGCGCGCGCAATATCCTGCTCCACCTGTGCGCGCAATTCCTCCGGACCGGAGAAAACGCGCTCAGCCCTTAGATATTCCACCAGCTCGACTTCTATGTCGTGTCCGTACAGGTCAAGCCCTTGACCCGGAGAAAGGAAATGGACTTCTAAGCCTTGACTAGCGAGCGGGAATGTGGGGCGAACGCCTAGGTTGGCCACCCCAAACCCTAATTTTTGCGCATACACCAAGTATACTCCAAACGGCGGCAGAACTTGCAGCGGAGCCAGGCGAACGTTTGCAGTGGGGAAGCCGAGTTTCCTGCCGCGGCCATCCCCTACGGTGACTTCTCCCCGCAGAGAAAAGCGCCTGCCAAGGCATTGTGCGGCAGCCTCTAGCTCTCCCTGCTCTATTAAGCGTCGAACTCTGGTGCTGCTCACTATCTCTCCCAGAACGAAAACGGGGGCAATCTCATGCACGAAGAACCGATGTTGTCTGCCAAAGCGCTTAAAGAGCGCAATGTCGCCCGCCGCTTGATGACCAAAAGTGTAGTTAAACCCCGCCACAAAGTTCGGAGCATTAAAGGCCTTAAGCAACACTTCCTCGAGAAATTGCAGGGGTGAGAGAGCGGCAAAGTGCGCGGTAAAGGGGTGCTCAATCAACACATCTATACCGCACGCTTCTACAAGTTGGCAACGCTGTTGTCGGCTGGTAATTGTGCCGCTGCCGTTACGCCCCGTCACCATCCCGGGATGAGGATGAAAGGTAAATACCGCCGATAAACCTCCTACCTCCCGGGCTATACTGACGGCACGACGCAGGATGGCTTGGTGGCCGACGTGGACACCGTCAAAACTGCCGAGGGCAACAGCAGAAATGTTGATACGCTCAAGTCCCTCTAAGCTCGTAAAACTTAACACTTGCGGTTCTCCTCCCTAGACAAAACCAGCGTCGGTATAAGTAGGCCGCCCCGGTCAATCCCGAGTCCCACACATCGCGAACCCGAGAAAACCGCGAATTCTCCTGCCGGTAGATTCTCCATGGGTAGACGTTGTCCACACATAAACCTTGCGCCGGCACTTGCATCAATCACTGTCTTCGGGAATGAAAGCAGATAACTATCGATAGGCCGGATGTGTCGCTCTGGACAGTCCCTGAACTCCGCCAAAGAAACGCTCTCCGCAAGGTGGAAGGGGCCGCTCGCGGTGCGCATGAGTTTCCCCATACAGGCGGGAACGCCTAACATTGCTCCAATTTCTTTGCACAGGGAGCGCACATAGGTGCCCTTAGAGCAATGTATCTTAAGTACCGCGATAGGCCTCTCGGTGTCCGCACGCCACTCAATAATCTCGATGCTGTGCACCACAACTGCGCGGCGTTCGCGCACGATGTCGAGGCCCTGCCGGGCTAAATCGACAAGTTTGCGCCCGCCGACTTTGATGGCGGAGAACATTGGTGGCTCTTGTGAGATCCGACCCACGAAATGAGGCAACACCTGTGCCACCAGTCTCTCCGTGAGATGACTGGCGTCTGTCGTAGCTGCGATTTCCCCGGTGGTGTCCCATGTGTTCGTGGCTAGGCCGAGCACAAGCTCCGCTTGGTATTCCTTGGTGTCCCCTTCGACAAAAGAGATGAGCCGCGTGGCTCTACCGATGGCTAGCGGCAGCACTCCCTCTGCGGCGGGGTCCAGCGTGCCCATGTGCCCTACCCTCTGCAGTTGAAGGATGCGACGAACCTCGGCCACGGCTCGATGCGAAGTTCCTCCGGTTTCCTTGTAAAAGTTAATGAAGCCGTCAATCACAGGTGAGTACCTGCTTAATTGCAGCCAGTACGGCAGCGCGAACATCGGATAGGGGTAGATGCAGTGTACAACCTGCCGCGTTTGGGTGTCCGCCCCCGCCAAAGCTTACCGCGACCACAGAGACGTCCATACTCCCGCGTGAGCGAAGGCTGACTTTGGTGATGTCTCGCTGCACAGCTCGCAAAAGCACCGCGATTTCCGTTCCCGGTACCGCGCGAGCGTACTCGATTATCCCTTCCGCTTCTGCCTCCTCTACGCTGCAACGAGCGAAAACGGCAAAGGGGATTTCCATCACCGTCACCCGGCCGTCGCATTCCTGCGTCAGAAAAGAGAGTGCCTCGCGGAGGAGACAAAGCTCGGGGAGCGTTTTGCGCTCAAAGCAGTGCTCAACAACTAGGCGCATGTCGGCACCGGCTTCAAGCAGGGTCGCTGCGTCGCGCAGTAGCGTTCCCGACGTGTTGCCGTAGCGAAAGAAGCCGGAGTCGGTCGCTAGCGCCGTATACAAACAGGTCGCGACATCGGGAGTGACCTCCCAGCCCGCCCGTGTGGCGAGTGTAAGGACTTGCTGCCCGACTGCCGCGAAACGGGGATCTACCCATGCTGTGCCCAACTGGCCTTGATTTGACTGGTGATGGTCAATATTGATAATCTCCACTGGACCGCGAGCCTTCAAGCTCTCTTCATCCCTGCGTAGCAGGCCTTCTTGCAGGCCGGTACGTCTCAAATCCCCGCAGTCCATCACCACGACTAAGTCCCAAAAGGCGGGGAAGTCTTTGACAGCGGTAATGACCGAAGCAACTCCGGGCAGAAAGCGATAACGCGCCGGGACGCTCTCCGCTGAGACCACGTGCACAGGGACGCCTTGGCTCTTAAGCAAGTGCCATAGACCAAAGCATGAACCTAGCGAATCGCCGTCGGCGGCCACATGTCCTAAGAGCAGAACCCCTCGCGACGTAAGCATTCGAGCGATGAGCGTGTCTTGCAGTGCGTTACTTGACGCCACGTTCAATATCCTTAAGGAGCTTGTTGATGTGGGCTCCGTGCTCGAGCGAGTCGTCGAGTCTAAAAATCACTTCGGGTGTAAACCTTAACCCCACGCGGCTCCCGACTTCCGATCGAACATAACCGCTTGCGCTTGCAAGTGCCTTCTCCGTCTCCGCTACTTCCTCATCCGTCCCCAGCACGGACACAAACACCTTGAGATGTCTAAGGTCACCGGACAATTCCACGCTGGTGATGGAGGCAAACCCTATGCGTGGGTCCTTCATCTGCCGCAAAATATCGCTAATTGCTTCTTTGAGCAGCGCTTTAATGCGCTCCCGGCGATACTGAGACACAAAAACTCCTCCTCTTGACTGACTAAAACATTTCGCGTTCTGCGCTTACGACAAGTCCTAAGCTCAGATTCGCATCCACGAAACCCAGAATGGCTGTGAGGCTCTTGTCGACTTCCTCTGCACTTGCCGATACTACCGCTACAGCCAACGCGGAGCGTTGCCAAAGTTCCTGATGTTCTACCTCCGCCACTGAAGCGTTAAACGTTTGCCTGACCTTTGCGACTAGGCTCCGCACAATCGAGCGCTTCTCTTTAAGCGAGTGGACCTCGGGCAGGAACAACTCAAGTAACAGCGCACCGACGCGATAGCTCATTTTACCTCAACTTGTTCCTTGGCAAATGCTTCGATGATGTCTCCTTCCTTGACATCCGAATACCCCTCTAAGCCAATGCCGCACTCGTACCCGGCGGCCACTTCACGCGCGTCATCTTTGAATCGCTTTAGAGAGTTGATTTTGCCTTCATGGACTATAACGCCACCACGTACGAGACGAACACTGCTTTGACGCGTGATTTTCCCTTCCGTAACCATACAGCCGGCGATAGTCCCCACATCCGACACCTTAAAAGTAGCTCGAACTTGAGCTTGCCCTACGACCACTTCCCTAAACACGGGGGCGAGCATGCCCTTCAGTGCTGCCGTGAGGTCGTCGATAATCTCATAAATGATGCGGTAGAAGCGCATATCCACCTGCTCTTGCTCAGCAACACGGCGGGCATTAGTGTCGGGCCGGATGTTAAATCCAATGACGATAGCGTCGGATGCCTTAGCCAAGATCACGTCGCTCTCGTTTACAGGTCCCACACCGGTGTGAATGACCTTAATCTCGACTTCCTTGTTGCTGAGTTTCTCAACCGCAGGTCTCAGAGCCTCCACGGATCCTTGTACGTCACCTTTTAGGATGAGCTTAAGGTCCTTGTTCTGACCGGATTGCACGCGCTTCCAAAAGTCATCTAAGTTAGCGCGTTGTACCGGACGTTGTTCGGCCATCTTCTTGGTCTCTGCGTTGGCAATGGCCTTGCTCCTAGCAGTTCGTTCATCCTTCACCACTTTGAACTCGTCGCCAGCGTTTGGCGCCATGGATAACCCTTGTATCTCGAGCGGGGTGGATGGGCCCGCCTTCTTTACCCTTTTTCCTTTGTCGTTGACCATAGCGCGGACTCTTCCAAAGCTAGATCCGGCCACGACTGAATCGCCTATAGTCAGCGTGCCTCGCTGTACAAGTACTGTGGCCACAGGACCCTTCCCTTTGTCAACATGGGCTTCAATCACTACGCCACGCGCGGTGCGATTAGGGTTAGCGCGCAACTCAAGCACTTCCGCCACCGTGAGAATCGCAGCCAACAGGCTGTCTATCCCTAGGCGTTGCAGGGCAGATACCTCCACGAAGATGTTCTCTCCGCCCCACTCCTCGGGAACAATGCCATACTCGGTCAACTGCTGCTTTATCTTCTCCACATTTGCGCCGGGTTTGTCGACTTTGTTTATGGCAACTAGGATAGGCACATGAGCGGCTTTAGCGTGGTTGAGCGCTTCGACAGTCTGCGGCATCACCCCGTCATCCGCAGCCACTACAAGTATGGCCACGTCGGTAACACTAGCTCCGCGCGCGCGCATTTGTGTGAAGGCCTCATGTCCGGGAGTGTCCAAGAATACTACCTTAGCATCCCCCACGTCTACTTGATAGGCCCCGATATGCTGCGTGATACCGCCCGCCTCTGAAGCAGTAACATTCGTGCGCCGAATGGCGTCAAGCAGCGAGGTCTTACCGTGGTCAACATGCCCCATGACTGTGACTACGGGGAACCGTGGCTGCAAGCTCTCCGGCGCATCGATTTCCTCTAGTTCCTCCGCGCTCTGCGCGGGAGCGACAACCGAAAGCTCTAACCCCAAGAGCTCCGCGACAATCTCTAGGGTGTCAAGGTCTAGCTGTTGATTAATGTTGGCCATCATGCCAACTTCCAGGAGACGCTTGAGAATCTCGCCTACTGTGCGTCCGGAGAGCTTAGACAATTCACCTACCGTCATCGGTCCCTCGACTTTTAACGCGACGGCGCCGTTGTGCGGATGCGCCGCCTGTGTCGCCGGACGGCCGCGCCGTGTAGCCGCGCTCAACTTGCGGTCGACAATAGAGGATGCGGGCTCCTGAAAGCGCTTTTCCTTGGTGCGCTCCACTGAACCTTTAGAAGGATGCCTGGTGTCGGCCGCGGTCTTCGCCGGCGTGCCGGTTGCACTGGGCTTTTGCGTCACGGGGGGACGAGGGGTATGGCGTGGCGCCTCTACACGTTCGGGTCTTGGCGCGACCTTAACAGGGTCAACCGCAAGCGGAGCAGGCGTCTCTACCGGGGGCACAGGCGCAGGCACAGGTGCAGGCGCTGCCTTTTTTGCGGTCTGCGGCCGTTTCTTGCGTTGCTTGGTGATGACTTCGCGAATAATACCAGCCACCTGAGTATCAATCATACTCATGGGATTAGAAATGTTAAGGTTAAGATCCCGCAGGGCCTCAACTAGCTTCTCTGCAGGTATCTGTAACTCCTCGGCTAACTCGAAAACTCTGATCTTAGACACTTACCCCACCTCCAGATTCTTGGCTCATAGACCACAACCTCTGCCCAAAACTCGGGTCCGTGACCACGAGTACGGCGCGAGGGCTCTTGCCAACTGCGTTCCCCAAAAGAGCTTTCGAGGGCATAACGACAATCTTAATGCCCCTACTTTGTGCCTTGGCTAAGAGTGCGAGCTTTACGTCCGGCGACGCATCCTCGGCTAATACGATGAGCCTTGCTTGCCCCCTGTTAATAGCTTGCTCACAGGCTACAGCCCCGCTTCTGACAGCCCGAGCCCGCTCCGCTAAGCCTAACATGTGCAGGAACCGTTCACACACCTAGCAGTCTCTCCCTGATTTTAGATATCACTTCCGCCGGCACGTCCACCTCTAAGCCTGCTTTGAAACGACCGGACTTAACGGCAGACTCCAAGCAGCTTAAGCTAGGACACACATATACCCCACGGCCGGCCTTCTTTCCTGCGATATCGATGTCCACCGCGCCGGATGGGTCCCGCACAATGCGCACGAGCTCGCGTTTGGCCTTAACAGTGCGACAGCCCACACAAGTGCGTTCAGGCACATGTTTGTGTTTCAAATCGCTCACTCTCCCGAGCGCATATTTGCAGCTTGGCTTTCGCTCTTGATGTCTATTTTCCATCCGGTCAGCTTGGCGGCAAGGCGCGCATTCTGACCTTCCTTGCCAATCGCTAAGGAGAGCTGATAATCGGGTACGGTCACGCTTGCTATCTTTGTCGATTCATCGATTTCTACACGACTCACTTTAGCTGGGCTGAGTGCCTGCATCACGTACTCGCGCGGGTCAACCCGAAACTCCACAACATCTATTTTCTCATTTCCCAGCTCAGCCACAATAGCCTGAATGCGCATACCCCGTGGTCCCACGCAGGCCCCCACCGGGTCAATGTTCTCATCACGGGCAAAAACGGCAATCTTGCTGCGACTACCTGCCTCGCGCGCAACGGAGCGCAGCTCTACCGCGCCATCGTGAATTTCTGGCACTTCTAGCTCCAGTAACCGCTTCAGGAGGCCGGGGTGACTCCGCGAAACCGTCACTTGCGGTCCCTTAGTGGTCTTTCGTACTTCCACGACATAGGTCTTAAGTCGTTGTCCGGGGCGATAGACCTCCCCCGCCACTTGTTCAGACTGGGGCAGCAGAGCTTCCACTTTGCCTAGGTCGATGATGACATTGCGGTCTACCCTCTGGATGACGCCGGTGACGATGTCGCATTCGCGGTTAGTGAACTCTTGGTAAATCATGCCGCGCTCAGCCTCGCGAATGCGCTGCACGACAATCTGTTTGGCGGTCTGTGCGGCGACGCGACCGAAATTGCGCGGCGTCACTTTTGTCTCGCAAATATCCCCAAGTAAATAGTTTGGATTAATGCTCTTAGCCTCATCAATATGCATCTCGGAGTTGACGTCCTTTACCTCGGCGACAAGCCTGCGCAATGAGTAAACGGAGACTTCGCCGGTATCCCTGTCGATGGTGACGCGTACATTGCCACTGCCGCCAAAGTTCTTCTTGTAGGCAGATAACAGCGCCGTTTCCAGCGCATCAAATAGGATGCTCTTGTCTAGCTGCCTTTCCCGGGCCAGTTGTGCGATGGCTTCGATAAATTCCGCGTTCATCCTTTACTTCTCATCCTCACTTTGCCCTAAACTCAAGTTTACACTTCTTTATGTTCTCTATAGGAATGGAAAGCAAGTCGCCGCTGTCCGTTGCCAGGAGCACTTCCTGACCCTGCGTCCCGCCGAGTACACCTGTATGCTCAAGGCTCTCTGCATAAGCTACACGCAAAACCACCTTTGCCCGTCGACCTTTGAAGACGTCGTATTCATGCGTGCGCTTGAGCACGCGGTCAAGGCCGGGGGAAGAGACTTCCAAGGTGTAACCCGTTAGCTCGCCGATTGTGTCCAGCTCAGGCTCTAGGGCTCGCGTGACTAGTTCGCAGTCGCCAAACCCGACTCGTCCCTCACCTGTGCGCGAAACATATACACGAAGCGTCTTCCCGCTCCTCGAGGGAACCCACTCTACATCCACAAGTTCTAGCCCCTGCTCTTCCACCCAAGGTTTGCATAGCTCATACAGGCGCTCTACCAGCTGCATGCTGCACACCCCTTCATACCCGATAAACTAAAGAGTGGGAAGGACCCACTCTCTGCCGCAGATATTATATCAAAACCCCATCCCCCGCGCAAGCAACAGCAGGGACACTAAAACACAGACATTACTTGTCTAGCTCGCATACATGCGCTACGTCGGGGAGCGCCGCTAAGTCAGACATGGCCTCCACCACCGCCATGCCCTTAGGGAGTTTCACTTCCAAGCGAACTTGCACGTAGCCTTCCGCTACGTCTGCCCGATCGACGTTTATGTTGCGCACACTGATATTCTTCCCGCCCAGCGATGCGCCGATGCGTCCTAGCTGCCCAGGCTGATCTCGCGTGACAACCGTTATCTTCACGTAACTAGAGGGGTTAATCCAACCGCGTTCGAGATGAAAGAACACCCCCAGCGTCAAGTACACCAAGACTGTGGCCACCACCGCGCTCAGGTAGAAGCCGGAACCGCACGCTAACCCAATGCCGGCGACGACCCAGAGCGAAGCGGCGGTAGTGAGTCCCCGTATGCTTGCCCCTTCACGCATAATCGTACCCGCTCCCAAGAATCCGATGCCCGACACCACTTGCGCGGCCAAGCGCCCCGGGTCATAGGGCTGGCCGAACTCCTGAAAGCCGTACATGGAGAGCAACATGATCAAAGCTGCCCCTAGGGCCACCAGCACATGCGTGCGAAAACCTGCCGGGCGGTTAAGACCCTCGCGCTGCAGCCCGATGGCTCCACCTAAGATGCAGGCCAAGGTCAGCCGGGAAACCATTGTTATCGCGGGTATCGACACCTAGAACGCCCCCTCACAGACATAAGTGCGCGTAGAATGTGCCAGTACATCCTGAGTCGTGAAGCTAGCCCTCGCAAGAAACCTAGTTTCTCCTCCTTCATCACCTGCGTTACGTCTCTAAGCTCCACGGTGCGAACGGCGATATGGGCATCACGCAGGTAGCGGGTCAAGGCAATCTCCACTCCCCATCCCGTAGCGGCGAAGTTCGGTGCGCCGCTTAAGACTTTGCGCGTAACACCTCGCTGCCCAGAAAGAAAGGGTGCTATTCTCTGGGCCAGGTCAGTCCATATGCGTCCACTGCCAAAGACCCCAAGGGTTGACGCCACCTCGCCGTCAAGGATGGGTCTAAGTAAGGCGTCAACATGAGCGGCAGTTAACCCGAGCAAATCCGCATCAAGAAACAGGACCACTTCGGCGTTGGTATCTAGGAATCCAGCGAGCATGGCCCCGCCCTTGCCGCGATTCGGTGAAAGCCGAACGACCCGCGCACCTTCGCCTTGCGCTCTAGCGGCGGTATTATCTGTAGATCCATCGCATACCACCACTACTTCGTCCACTAGAGAGCATTGCCTAGCGGCGCTCACGATGTGGCCCACTGTACGTTCTTCGTTATACGCCGGGATGATGACCGCAGCTCTAATCGATGCCGCCCCCTCCTAATTGGTAAGTAGTGATGCTAGAACTCGTACTTCCTCCGTGAGGCGTACCGCAGCTTGTTCCAAGGGAATCAGCTCAATTGCTCTCCCGCCACGAAACAGCACTGCACCGCTTGGCGCAAGCGCTATGCCTACATCAGAGTCGCGCGCTTCACCCGGCCCATTTACCGAACACCCCATCACTGCAATTTTCAACGGCAGATGGCTGAACTCCTCTAGGTTACTCTCTACCGTCTCAGCAATGCGAATGAGCTCGCGGGAAGTCCGTGCACAAGTTGGGCAGGATACAACGCGCAATTGTCGGTGCCCGAGGTCGAGACTAGAGAGAATCACTTTAGCGACACGCACTTCTTCTATGGGGTCGGCTGTAAGCGATACACGAAGCGTATCCCCTATGCCCTTCTCTAGCAGGACACCGATGCCCACCGCGGACCGCACTGCGCCACGCAGCAGAGTCCCGGCCTCGGTAACGCCTATATGCAGTGGGAAATCTGACTGTTGACTAAACAGAACATTGGCCTGAATTGTAGTATATACGTCTGAGGACTTCAGAGAAAACACAAGCTTGTCAAACCCCACACTTTGTATCTCCTGCATGTGCAGGAGTGCAG
>CAYGHR010000003.1:3484-13391 GCA_964349715.1 uncultured Peptococcaceae bacterium | reverse complement strand
AACACAAGCTTGTCAAACCCCACACTTTGTATCTCCTGCATGTGCAGGAGTGCAGTTTCCACCATCGCCGCCGGCGTCGCTGCACCAAAACGCGTCAGCACTTCCTCGGGCAACGAACCGGAATTAACACCGATGCGCAAAGCTGTACCGTATCTTGAAGCGGCCGCAACTACCGCACGGACCTCTTTGCGTCCACCAATGTTCCCGGGGTTAATGCGCACTTCAGCCGCGCCACGCTCTATAGCTCCTACAGCTAATCGATAATCAAAATGAATGTCAGCGACAAGCGGAACGGCAGTACCAGCTACCAGCTCAGCAAACGCAGACAGCGACGCTTCGTCCGGCACCGCTACGCGCACGATGTGACACCCGGCCAAAGACAAGCGGGAAATCTGCTCTTTAGTGGCGGTGACATCTGTAGTCTGCGTGTTCGTCATGCTCTGAATTGCGATAGGGTGATGCGCGCCAATACCCACATTGCCGACTTCTACGACTCGAGTCTTGCGTCTCATGACCCGGCCTCTAAAAGATGTTTAGGCGGCGCAGGTCGCCAAACGTTACCAATACAATCAGCACCATGAGCAGCACGAAGCCTATGAGGTGGATCATATTCTCTTTCTCTGGATCGACGGGTCTACCGCGCAAGCGTTCCAGAGCTAGAAACACTAATTTGCTCCCGTCTAACGCCGGAATGGGAAGCAGGTTAAACAGCCCCAGCTGGATACTGATAATGGCCGCAAAGGACAAAAGATTCGCTATGCCGGTACGCGCGACTTCCCCCACCATGACCACCATGCCAATAGGTCCTGCCCCTTCGGCGGGTAACCTGCCCGTAAGCATCCGTCCAATCACGGACAGTATTTCTGCCGTGAGCCCCACCATCTCTCGCAGGCCTAAGAAAACAGAGGTAAGGGGGCCGAAGCGTTCGTTTGCGGGTGCTACGCCAACCAGCCAGCGGTTCGCAGCTTCATCTCGTCGCGGGGTGACAACGACCGACATCTCTTGTGCGCCGCGGCGAAAGACGAACACCAAAGGTTGACCCCCAGCTGCGGCGATAGCCCGCTGCAAGTCTGTCCACGTAGGGATAGTTTCGTCACCAATCGTCAATATCCTGTCTTGGGGCTGCAACCCAGCCTCCGCCGCCGGCCATCCCTCGTTCACCGTTCCTAGGATAGGTTGGCTCGACGGCACTCCCACCAACATAAAGATAACCGCGAAGATGAGGGCTGCCAGCAGAAAGTTCATAAGTGAACCGCTCGCAACAAAAGTCATGCGCTGCAGCACTGTCTTCTTATCGTAGCGTCGAGTTTCGGGTATGGCCGCGCCAACAACAGTCGTCTCCTCACCCGCCACACGCAGAAACCCTCCCACAGGCAGCAAGCGCAGTGAGTACTTGGTTTCACCTCGCTGCACCGAAACCAGAGCAGGACCCATACCAAGGGCGAACTCCTGCACATACATGTTGGCGGCCTTCGCCGCTAGGAAATGGCCGAGCTCGTGGAAAAACACCAGCACGCCGATAATTACGACAGCAAGTAGAATCACCAACTGCTACACCGCTTTCTAATGATCGCTTGAGTCTGATTACGCGCCCAGTTGTCGACCGCCAAAACGTCGAGCACCGTCTGTGGAGGAGGGGGAACGTGTGCGGACAAGATCTCTTCCACTATCGCCTCAATGGCCAGAAAGGGCAGTTCTCCGGCTAGGAAAGCCCAAACCGCAAGCTCATTGCCGGCATTAAGCGCTATTGGATACGAGCCTCCGGCCCTCCCCGCGGCCATGGCCAAACTTAGACAATGAAACGATGCTAAATCCGGGGGAAGGAACGACCACGTCGTACCCTGCCAGTTGTTGCGGACATAGTCCCCCTGCCACCTCTGTGGATACGACAGTGCAAGCTGAATAGGAATGCGCATGTCCGGCTGACTGCATTGCGCTAGCTGCGAACCGTCTACGTATTCAACTATAGAGTGCACAATGCTCTCCGGATGCACCAAGACCTCAATACGCTCATAGGGGATGCCAAACAAAAGATGCGCTTCAATGAGCTCCAAGCCCTTGTTCATTAGGGTTGCCGAGTCTACGCTTATCTTTCTTCCCATGCGCCAAGTAGGATGCTCGAGGGCATCCAGAGCAGTCATCGCGGCGAGCTCCGACCGCGTCTTGCCTAAGAAGGGGCCGCCTGAGGCCGTAAGAAGCAGCCTCTTGACGTCTGACACTCGCCACCCCCGCAGTGCCTGCCAAATAGCAGAGTGCTCACTATCAACAGGTATGAGCTCCCCTCCGTGGCGGGCTACTGCTGTTAACAGCAACTCACCCGCGGCAACTAGGGCCTCCTTATTGGCCAGCGCAATACGAACGCCTTTTTCCGCTGCTGCGAACACTGCCAGAAGTCCCGCCATGCCACTCGTGGCAGCTACCACGATATCCGCCGGCGTTTCCTGTACCAAGTGTTCCGCAGCAGACTCGCCGGCAAACACGGTGAGACTCGGGAACTCCAGGCGAAGCGCGGGCGCACTGGCTGCGTCTTGTATCGCCACAAAGCTGGGGCTAAATTCATGTATCTGCACCCGCAGTAATTCTAGGTTTCGACCAGCCCCGAGCCCCACTACCTGCAGCCGCTCGGCATGACGCCGCACCACGTCGAGGCAGTTCACACCTATCGAACCTGTGGAGCCCAAAACTACGACGTTTATTACATTCGTCACAGTGTCATCGCCGTCCATACCCAATATACTGCAGTGGCCGAGAACATTAGCGAGTCAAACCTGTCAAGGACGCCTCCATGCCCTGGCAGTAGCGTTCCTGAGTCCTTTACGCCCACATACCGCTTCAAGGCCGACTCCGCAAGGTCGCCGAGTTGACCTACGACTCCCACTAACAGCCCTAGACTAACGGCCCCAAACAGCGCCAAGCGCAAGTAGCCGTGGACAACGGCAAAGACCAGCACACTGCCGATTAGTCCTCCGAGCGCGCCTTCTACACTCTTCTTGGGAGAAATGTCGCGCCAAGGTCGCAGACGACCAAACTGCACCCCGATTAAGTAGGCGAACGAGTCATAGGCCCATACCCCAACCACAGCCGCAAATGCCCACATCATGCCGGCCTCAGCACGCAGCAGGAGCAGATTACCAAGAAGGAGAGAGGGATATAGAGCTGCCAGCAGACTGGCCCCTACCTCGGCCAAGCTGAAAGCAGGAAACGTGATCAGCTGACGAGCCAAGAGCCCGGCGCACAGGGCCACAACTAACTGCAGGCCGAGCATGACGGAGCCTATATGAACTGCCCATAGATAAAGTATGGGGAACCAATAGACCAAAGAACTTGTGGCGATGCCCTTAGCTCGCAAGAGGTTCTGCATCTCTGCTACCGCAATAATTGCCAGCACCATCGTCAGAAAGGTCATAGGGAGAGCCCCTTCATAAAGTGCGACGAGGAAAATGGGAAGACCTACTAGTCCCGTGAGAACCCGAGTAAGCACAGGTAACCCCCTAACGCTATAATCCTCCTCGCCTGATGCTGCGAGCGTTATACTCCTTTACGATCTCTAATAGGTCGCTGCCGTCAAAGTCTGGCCAAAGCTTATCAATGAAAAACAGCTCGGTGTAAGCCAACTGCCAAAGAAGGAAGTTGCTTATACGCTGTTCCCCGCCCGGGCGAATCAGTAGGTCGGGGTCGGGCAGGTCCTCCGTGTACAGGCAAGTGGCAAAGTCAGCCTCGCTGCCTCCGCGTGTGTAGCGCTCTGCAAATAGGTGTGCCGCCCTAACAATTTCGGCCCGTCCGCCGTAGTTAAGTGCAAGACTCACAGTAAGTCCTGAGGCTGTGCGCGTTGTTGCTACCGCCTCGTCCACAACTTGTCGTGTGGCCTGCGGCAGGGCACTTACATCTCCTATCACCCGTAGCCTCACATTAGCTTCCGCTAACGCAGAGCGTTCCCTGCGCCAGAACTCCCCCGGCAGACTCATGATGAACTCCACTTCCGCGGAAGGGCGCTTCCAATTTTCGGTCGAAAATGCATACAAAGTAAGGTACTTTACACCAAGTCGCACGGCTTCCTTGATGACACGGCGAGCACTCTCGAGACCGGCGCGATGGCCGGCAGTGCGGGGCAAGCCGCGATGCTGTGCCCAACGGCCATTGCCGTCCATGATTATGGCTATATGTGCAGGCACCGAATCTGCGGCCGCTGCGGGGAGTGAAGTCCTTCGCCAGAGCATACTGAGTCATCCTCCTGTAGCATAATCCCCCCGCTGTGGGGGGAGCGCGTTACACCTCCATGATTTCCGCTTCTTTGGCCAGCAACACCTCGTCGGCCTCTTTAACGTATTTGTCTGTGAGCTTCTGTACTTCCTCTTGGCCTTTCTTGGCCTGGTCCTCGGAGGCACTGCCATCTTTCTCGAGCTTCTTTACCATTTCGTTGGCGTCTCGGCGCAAGTTGCGGATAGCGACCCTCGCCTCCTCCGCCTTCTTCTTTGCCACCTTCACCAACTCATTGCGCCTTTCGGTTGTAAGCGGGGGGATGGACAAGCGAATCACAGACCCATCGCTGTTAGGCGTAAGGCCCAAATCGGACTTCTGAATAGCTTTCTCAATGGGCTTGAGCAGCGCCTTGTCCCATGGCTGAATAACCAGCGTGCGCGCGTCAGGCACGGTGACACCGGCTACTTGGTGCACAGGGGAGGGCACGCCATAGTACTCCACGACCAACTTCTCAAGCAATGCGGGCGTGGCTCTGCCGGCACGCAGCCCCCCTAGATCCTTCTGCAGGGACTGCACAGACTTTTTCATTTTGTCCTCTGTTTCCCTTAGCACATCCTTAATCAATTGGCCTCATCCCTCCTGATGAAAGTTCCTACATCTTCACCCATCACCGCACGCTTTATGTTACCGGGTACAACAAGACTGAAAACCAGGATCGGAATGCCGTTGTCCATGCAGAGCGAAGTCGCGGTGGCATCCATCACGCGCAGGTTGCGTCGCAAAACTTCTATGTAACTCAACTCCGTAAAACGTTTGGCGTTGGCATTCAAATGCGGGTCACTGTCGTAGACACCATCCACTTGCGTAGCCTTAAGGATGATTTCGGCACCAATTTCAGCCCCGCGCAACGCTGCGGTTGTGTCCGTAGAGAAAAAGGGGTTGCCGGTCCCGGCGGCAAAGATAACGATGTATCCCTTCTCTAGGTGAGTAATGGCTTTGCGTCTAATGTAGGGTTCAGCGATTTGCTTCATCTCAATCGCGGTCTGTACTCTAGTCGCCACCCCTAACTTCTCGATGGCATCTTGCAGTGCCAAAGCATTCATTACGGTAGCCAGCATGCCCATGTAATCGGCTGTGGCGCGGTCTAAGCCCTCTCTGCTCCGGGGGGCTCCCCGCCACAAATTCCCGCCCCCAACGACTACGGCCACATCGACACCTAAATGCCTAATCTCTACTAACTGAGCAGCCACGTCGGCGACAATGTCAAGGTCAATGCCAAAGCCCTGTTGCCCGGCCAAAGCTTCTCCACTCAGTTTCACAATCACGCGGCGATACTTCGGCTTCACCAACAAATACCTCCATGTCATTTCGCTAAAGCTATCCGATTTCCTGCAGGCTAACAGACCTAAGATTGCATCTCAAAAAGGGGAACACTCCCGTGTTCCCCTTGTGCGCTACTCCTCGACAGTGCGTTTCGGCAGCCCTTCACCCATTTGATAACGAACAAATCGGCGTACCGTGATGTTTTCTCCCGTAGTCGCAACTCTTGACTGGATGTGCTCCTTAACAGTCACGTCTCCTTCGCGGATAAACGGTTGTTCAAGCAGACACACATCAGCGAAGAACTTCTCGAGGCGTCCCTCTACCATCTTGTCGATGATCTTCTCAGGCTTGCCTTCGTTAATGGCCTGTGCCCGCAAAATGTCTTTCTCATGTTGAATCACGTGCGCAGGAACTTCATCGCGCACAATGTACTGCGGATTGGCCGCGGCGATCTGCATGGCAATATCGCGGCACAGAGCCCGAAACTCGTTCGTCTTAGCGACAAAATCAGTCTCGCAGTTTATTTCCACGAGCACACCTATGCGGCCATTACCATGGATGTAGGACTCAACCACACCCTCGCTAGTGATACGCCCGGCCTTCTTGTTGGCGGCTGCTAGTCCCTTCTCGCGCAGAAACTCGACTGCCTTTTCCATATCGCCGTGAGTTTCATTTAGCGCTTTCTTGCAGTCCATCATGCCGGCGCCTGTTCGTTCACGCAGATCCTTTACGAGACTGGCTTCAATCTTGGCCATAGTGCATACCTCCCTCGTTTCGCATTGTTACTCGTTCCGCTATTCGGTTAACTGCTCGCCCTGTCTTGCTTCGAGGACGGCGTCAGCCATGGTCGCGGTTAACAACTTAACCGCGCGGATGGCATCATCATTCCCCGGAATGATGTAATCTACTTCGTCAGGATCGCAGTTAGTGTCGACAATAGCGACGATGGGAATGCGAAGCTTGCGCGCCTCGGCAATAGCATTGCGTTCTTTGCGGGGGTCAATGACAAACAACGCCCCCGGAAGCTGACGCATGTTACGGATACCGCCAAGGAACTTCTCTAGTCTGTCCATTTCCTTGCGTAGGGTGATTACTTCCTTTTTGGGAAGAACGTCAAACGTGCCATCGGCCTCCATGCGCTCAAGATCATGCAGCCGCTTAATGCGTTTTTCAATAGTTTGGAAATTAGTCAGCGTACCGCCGAGCCAGCGCTGGTTCACGAAAAACATGTTGCAGCGGCCTGCTTCCTCGGCGACTGCCTCCTGAGCCTGCTTCTTTGTGCCGACAAACATGATGCTTTCCCCATTTGCCACCACGCTCTTCACGAACGCGTAAGCCTCATCTAACTTGCGCACGGTCTTCTGCAGGTCAATGATGTAGATACCGTTGCGCTCCATAAAGATGAATGGAGCCATCTTGGGGTTCCAGCGGCGCGTTTGATGGCCAAAATGCACGCCTGCTTCGAGTAGTTGTTTCATGCTGATTACTGCCATGAGACTCACCTCCTTTGGTTTTCCCTCCGCGCCTTCAACTGTGCTGAGACCACGCCCTAAAGGCACGGCACCACCCAGCACATCCGGCAGCGTGTGTGATAAAACACCGAGGCTCAGTATAACATACCCGCACAAGAGGAGCAAGCAAACTTATTCAGGCGGGGGGGTTAGGCGTCAGGCGTCAGGCTTCAGGAGAACGTCCTTCTGACGACTGACGACTGACGACTGAAGTCTTGCCCCTGACGTCTGACGACTGAAGTCTTGCCCCTGACGTCTGACGACTGAAGACTGACCGCTCCCCCGGCGACAAGCTCAGGCCCCTGAACTAGCTGTTCTTCGCTAGTTCTTCTAGCAGCTTGTTATTGAGCACTTTAATGTATGTGCCCTTCATGCCGAGCGAGCGGGACTCTATGACCCCGGCGCTTTCGAGCTTGCGCAATGCGTTCACGATGACGGAGCGTGTGATGCCGGCTTGGTCGGCAATCTTACTGGCCACAAGCAGTCCCTCGTTCTCAGTGCCGAGCTCGCGCATGATGTGTTCAACCGCTTCTAACTCGGAATAGGAGAGGGCGTCTACAGCCATCTCCACGATAGCGCGCTGCCTCGACTCCTGGCTGGCGGCTTCCTGACGTGCCCGGAGAATCTCCATCGCCAGAATCGTTGCGCCAAATTCGGCTAAGGCTACGTCATCGTCGTTTAGAGGCTCGTCAAAGCGCGCTATGAGCATGGTGCCTAGCCTCTCTCCTCTGCCGACGACGGGAATGATGGTTGTCAGTTTGCGGGTGTGCTGGCACTCGGAGTCGTCGAACACGCAGTTCTCTGTTTCGCGGCAATTGATATTGCTCTCTGTGATGGCCAGTATCTTGTCGTTGTAATCCGAGGGGAAGCGCCCCGAGCGGACATGACGCTTAAGCAAGTCACACTCATAGTCGTCAATCAGCGCCACACCTAAGAGCTTCCCTCGGACATTGAGGATGTACGTGTTCGCCCGAAAGACCTGGCCATACAGCTGCGCTAAGTCGCTGAATCTGACGGCATCACCTGCTCCCTGTTGGAGAACTTTGTTGAGTTTGCGTGTTTTTTCTAATAGACTCATGCTCTTACCTCCTAAACTACTTATCTCATTAGCCGCCGCGTCACCTATGCACTGCGCGAGGGTTACGCCCGCGGATGGGCCTTGTTGTACACAGCCTTAATTCTCTCGCCCGATACATGGGTATACACCTGGGTCGTAGAGACTGAAGTGTGCCCTAACAACTCCTGCACAACGCGCAGGTCGGCACCGTTGTCGAGCAAGTGCGTGGCAAAACTGTGTCGCAACGCATGGGGTGTGATTCCGTCAAACTCCCCTTGTCGGACGTACTTGGCAACTATGCGGCCAAGGCTGCGTCTGCTTAAGGGAGTTCCCCGGTAGTTGACAAACACATGCGTGACCTTACCGCCCGCGACGAGCCTAGTGCGCAACACGGTAATGTAGGTCCGAAGGTGCTGTGCCGCCACCTTCCCAAAAGGGACAATGCGTTCCTTGGCACCCTTGCCCATCACCCTGAGCGTACAGGCCCCCCAGTCTATATCGGACAGTTTAATGCCGGCAATCTCACTCGCGCGACAGCCCGTGGCATATAAGAGCTCGAGCAAGGCTCGGTCTCTAGTTTCGAGTTTCTGGCCGACGGCCGAGGAAAGTAGCTTATCTACATCTTGCTCAATGAGCACGGCAGGTAAAGCTCGCCTGTGCCTTGGCAGGTCTACCACCGCAGCTAAGTTCGAAACGACAGCGTTCGTTTGCACTAGGAAGTGAAAGAACGAACGCAGACAGGAGACCTTCCTTGCCAGGGAGCTCTTGGCATAGCCGCTCTTGGCGAGCTTGGCAACGAACCTTCGTACATCAGCGGGCACCAAGGTGGCAAGGGGTTTGTCCCCAATAAACTCCTTGAACTGGCGTAAGTCAAGGGCATAACTTTGCACCGTCTTCTCGCTACAACCTCTTGCAACACGGAGTGTCAGCAAATAATGGTCTATATGGTCGTCCATCCGCATCACCACCCAAATCTTATCATGCCTGCTCTAACCACACAAGCAATTAGGGCTGTGTTTGCGGAAAAACTCTGTTAATTCTTGTAGGGCTCGCTCGGCATGAGCTAGGTTGCGCAGTCGGCGCTCGCGCGGGGGGGACAAAAGGGGCGGGAAGAGGCCAAAAGTGACATTCATCGGCTGCAGCGACGAAGGCGACGGATCCGTAATGTAATTGATTAGTGCGCCGTGGGCCGTCGCTACCGGTAGCACCAACGGCTCCATACCTTGATTCGCCCGATGCGCGTTAATGCCGGCCGCAAGACCGCAGGCCGCAGACTCCACATACCCTTCTACGCCGGTTATCTGCCCGGCGAAGAACACTCGCCTGTCTTTTCTCCACTGCAAAGTCGGATGGAGCACGGCGCGGGAATCGATAAAAGTGTTGCGGTGCATTACGCCGTAGCGGACATATTCGGCATCGCGGAGGGCAGGGATAAGGCCAAACACGCGTTTTTGTTCCCGCCAGGTTAGCCTAGTCTGAAAGCCGACTAGGTTGTACATGGTTGCCGCCCGATTATCTTGGCGCAACTGGACCACGGCAAAGGGGCGCTTTCCGGTCCTAGGATCGGTAAGTCCCACAGGCTTCAGCGGGCCAAACAACGGTGTGTCCCGCCCTCTGTCGGCCATCGACTCAATCGGCATGCACCCTTCGAAGCACGCTGCCGTGTCAATGTCGTTTAGGTCCTGGCGCTGTGCAGTAATCAGGGCGTGAAAGAAGCGGTCGTACTCCTCCTCGTCTAGCGGACAATTGATGTACGCCGCTTCTCCCTTGCCGTATCGAGAGGCCAAAAAAGCATGGTGCATATCGATAGAGTCTG
>CAYGHR010000003.1:0-3384 GCA_964349715.1 uncultured Peptococcaceae bacterium | reverse complement strand
TCGGTCTCATGAGCACCCGTAGTCAGCTTAGGGCGCATTTCGTAGAGCGTGACGGCCGTACCCTGACGCGCCAGCTGCCAAGCAGCCTCGGAACCGGCAAGCCCCCCACCAATCACTACTACCGGATTCACTGCACAGCTCCACAGGCAGGGTTGCCACAGACGCTGTACGCCTCACCGGAACGGCGTTTCTTCTCCACGGTGAATGCTCCGCAGCGCGCACATGGCGTCTCAGTAGGCTTTTGCCACACTACAAAGCCGCAAGTAGGGTAGTTTGAGCAGCCAAAGAACAAGCGCCCTCGCTTGCTGCGCCGCTCGACAATGCTACCGGCGCAGACAGGACACGCCACGCCGACGTGTTTGAGTAGGGGTTTGGTATTGCGACACGCCGGGAACCCGGGACAAGCCAGAAATTTCCCAAAGCGCCCGTTTTTGATCACCATGTTGCGGCCGCACAGCGAGCATAGCTCATCTGTCTGTTCGTCCGCTACCTCCACCTTCTCCACACCTACCATGGCCTTCTCTAATTGCGCAGCAAACGGCCCGTAGAACTCGCGCAAGACTTCCACAGCAGTTGACTGCCCGTGCTCAATGGCATCGAGTTTGCTCTCTAGCGCCGCGGTAAACTTGACTTCCACGAGTTCCGGAAAGTGCTCTGTCAAAATGCTCGCCACTACTTGGCCTAACTCGGTTGCCACAAAGCGCTTCTGCTCTTTGCCTACATAACCGCGCGCCTGAATGGTGTCAATAATGGGGGCATATGTACTCGGTCTGCCAATCCCCTCCTCCTCAAGCGTCTTAATCAACGAGGCCTCCGTATAGCGGGGTGGGGGCAAGGTGAGGTGCTTCTTAGGCGTGAGCTTAACGAGTGACAACACCTCTTCAACCTGTAGCACAGGGAGTTCGCCGGTCTCTTTGATGTCCTCATCTTCGCTCGCTTCTTCGTAAAGTGCCATAAAGCCAGGGAAGAGCAAGCGCGAGCCGACGGCTCGAAACATATGCTGGGCTGCTTGTATGTCAACCTGCACCGTGTCAAAACGCGCGTTAGACATCTGTGAGGCGAGGAACCGGTCGTGGATGAGCTTGTACAGCTTATACTGCTCTGTCGACAAGGCCGCCTTGAGATCGTCAGGTTTGCGATCTACATAGGACGGACGAATGGCCTCATGCGCATCCTGTGAGTTCCCGCCTGTGCCTCGCTTAACCGTATACTGCCGCTCGGCGTGG
This sequence comes from uncultured Peptococcaceae bacterium, assembly GCA_964349715.1. GTDB lineage: Bacteria > Bacillota > UBA994 > UBA994 > UBA994 > UBA994. The sequence goes on along the minus strand of CAYGHR010000003.1, from coordinate 2,158 downwards.
TAAGCCGGCCCGTAGTGCTCTTTAATGTAGCCCCCTGCAGCCTCAATTGCCTCCTGCGCTAGGCGAGTGCTGTCCGTACGCATGTAGGTTATCAGACCGACCGCGCCCTCCCGCCCCAGCTCAACCCCCTCGTAGAGGGTCTGGGCGATGCGCATTGTGCGCTTGGCGGGGAACCCTAACCGCTTTGCTGCTTCCTGTTGGAGAGTACTGGTATTAAAAGGGGGGGACGGCTTGCGTTCCTTCTCTGCCTGCCTAACAGCCTTAACTACAAAAGGCAAGCCCTGCAGCTCCAAGGAAAGATGGTCTACCTGGGCTTGGCTAGTGAGCTCGCACCCCGTGAGCTTAGCCATGAACGGCTTCGCTTGGGTCGGCTTAAGCGACACCTGCAATGTCCAGTATTCCTTAGACTGAAAGGCCTGTATCTCCCTCTCCCGGTCGACAATCAAGCGGACCGCCACAGATTGGACACGACCTGCACTAAGCCCTTTTCTAACCTTTGCCCATAGCAGCGGGGAGAGCTTGTACCCCACGATGCGGTCAAGGATACGTCTCGCCTGTTGAGAGTCCACAAGGTCTTCGTCAATCCTGCGAGGTTGCTTAATGGCGTTCTGCACAGCTGACGGGGTGATTTCGTTAAACGTAACGCGTAAGGCACTGTCTAAGTTGAGGCCTAAAGCCTGCGCTAAGTGCCACGAAATTGCCTCTCCCTCACGGTCAGGGTCTGTGGCGAGAAACACTCTGTCGGCCTTCTTGGCCGCTTCGCGCAGCTCTTTAACCGTGTCGCCCTTGCCCCTAATCGTTATGTACTTAGGCGCAAAATCGCTGTTGACGTCAACTCCGAGCTGACTCTTTGGCAGATCTCGCAGATGCCCGTACGACGCTTTGACAGCGTACTTGGAGCCAAGGTACTTGGTGATGGTTTTGGCCTTAGCAGGCGACTCCACAATCACGAGAAATTTCGGCAGATAAATCACCTCAGTCGATCACTTAAACTTACCTTTGCCTTATTGGCCTGTATCCTATCCGCGCAGACGCAAGTAAGCTCCCCCCGGCAGGCGCTCTATTACCCCCGCGATTTCTAGGGCCGTCAAAGCAGCCGCGGCTACGCTCGCCGGAAACCCGGTATGCATACACACCTCGTCAACGCTAAGGGGTTCCATACCCAGTGCCATCAGGACAAGCGACTCCTCGGGCCGAAGAGCAAGCGGCGAAGGAGCGGCTTCCGGCTTGGCGACGGCACCTAGCGTCTCATAGATTACTTTTGGGTCCAGGAGTGGTGTCGCTCCCTGCGCGATGAGGGAGTTCGCCCCTCTGCTCTGAGGACTGAAGATGCTGCCCGGCACCGCCAATACCTCTTTCCCTTGTTCTAGCGCATGCTCGGCGGTAATCAGCGCCCCACTGCCCAGATCGCCTTCTATTACTAAGCAGATGCGCGAAAGCCCACTGATGATCCGGTTGCGCGCGGGAAAGTGGGCTGCCAGAGGAGGAGTCCCCTCCGGGTATTCACTCACTAGTGCTCCGCCCTGTTCCACAATCTTCTCTGCCAAAAGCGAGTTCTCGCGCGGGTAGGTTGCGTCTAAGCCGCGCCCCATCACGGCTACGGTATGCCCGCCACAACGGAGCGTAATCCCGTGTGCTAAAGTGTCAATGCCGCGCGCTAATCCGCTCACCACCGTGTGCTCCGCCGCGACGACAACGGGTACTACCACTTCCACGACTTGCCTACCATATGGCGTGGCCTTGCGTGTGCCTACAACTGCCACCCCTCGCCCTGCTCCAAGCGACCCGCGCACGTAAAGGACTAAGGGGGGAGAGTAAAGGTGATTGAGGGCGGATGGGTAGTCCTGGTCCCCAATGACAATTGCTCTCGCCTTGTTCTGTAGCAGTGGGTCAGAGCACTGCTCTCTAAAGGCCCGCGCGAGAGCAAGGGCACCAGACCGAGACAAGCCCGCTTCTTGCCAACTGTCGACCGAGTAAAGGGGGAAGTGAGCAAAGTCAAGGTGATGTACTTGGGCGTATCGCACACCGCGCACCCTCGCTATTATCGCTAGGGCCTGTCGTCTCTCCATGCGTTATCTGTCCCCCTCCGGTTACCTCCAGTAATTATAGCAAGAAAAACCGCGTATGGATACGCGGTTAGAGTTTCGAGTTGCCGGCT
>CAYGHR010000002.1:50014-64894 GCA_964349715.1 uncultured Peptococcaceae bacterium | reverse complement strand
AGCAGAGCTCCTACTAGGGCCGCCGGGAGTTCTACGCCTTGCACCTCGACGCGTTCCGGCACAAAGGCAATTTTGTCTTTCCCGAGGGCTTGGAACTTGCCGTGCACGCGCACATCGAGGTCGATGTTCGGCAGGGGAATTTTGCCGATAGCGACGGCGTTGCCTGCGTTAACCTGTACGCGCCAGTCTTTAAGTGCGGGCAATCTGTCCCGCAAGAAGTTGCTTAGCTCACCCTCCGCGACCGTAACTTGTACCGTGAGCCGGCCCTGATTGACAAAACGCAGTTCGCGCCTCGCTAGGAGTTCCCGCAGGTTGACTGTCACCTGCTCAGCCGCTAAAGCGTACTCCTCGGCCTTAAGTCCCCCAAGGTCCACGCCGCGAGCCACCACGCTAAGCTTCTCAAACTGGCCGAGCAAGAGCCGCAAGGACGGATAGGCATCCAGCCTAATCTCCACATCGCTTCCTAAAGTCCGCCGCAGCCCAAGTTCCAGTCCCCGCGCAATCAGGCGCGGTGCTGACACTTCCGCAATCACCACGACAATAAGCAGTATGGATAAAACAATGGCGACTTTTTTCACCGGACTCCCCCCTGTCTGTGTGTGTTCGTTGTGGGAATATTCCACAGAGACAGGAGAATCCCTTTATTACCTCTGGCTCCGGTTGCGCTCCGCTTGCCACCGCAGGAAACTGGCGATAAACATGTCGAGCGCCCCGTCCATCACCGCCTGAACGTTGCCCGTCTCGGTGGTGGTGCGGTGGTCCTTCACCATGTTGTAGGGATGAAACACGTAGCTGCGAATCTGGTTGCCCCAAGCGATTTCTCCGGCGTCGCCCCGCAGGCGATCGATTTCTTGCTGCTGCGCGCGCAGCTTGCGCTCCACGAGCTTGCTTCTGAGCATCTTGAGCGCCGTGGTCTTGTTGTTGAGTTGCGAGCGCTCGTTTTGGCACTGCACGACAATGCCGGTCGGCAGATGAGTAATGCGCACGGCGGAGTCCGTCTTGTTCACGTTCTGCCCACCTGCCCCGCTGGCGCGATAAGTGTCAATGCGCAAGTCTTCAACTTCGATCTCAATCTCGTTATCCTCGGGGATCTCCGGCAGGACTGACACCGAGGCAAAGGAAGTATGGCGGCGGTTAGCGGCATCAAAGGGCGATAGGCGCACTAGGCGGTGCACGCCGCGCTCGGCCTGCAGGTATCCATAGGCCATGTCGCCTTTCACTAGGAGGGCGACGCTCTTTAAGCCCGCCTCCTCGCCCGCTAGATAGTCAAGCACTTCCACGTCAAAGCCTGCGCGCTCGCAGTAGCGGATATACATGCGCATCAGCATGGCCGCCCAATCCTGCGAGTCGACGCCGCCCGCGCCGGGGTGAAGCTCCAGTATGGCGTTACGGCTGTCGTATGGACCGGCCAGGAGAAGGCTGAGCTCAAGCTGCTGAGCGCGCTCTAAGGCTAGCGGCAGGCGCCGCGCAGCCTCGCTCAGCGCGTCTTCGTCGCCTAGCTCCACGGCGAGGGCAACTAACTCGACGAGGTCTTCCGCCTCGCGCGCGAGGGCTGACCATCTTTCGACCTCGCCGCGCAGGTATGTGAGGCTTCCCAGCACGGCTTGCGCTGTGCTCTGGGTCTGCCAGAAGTCGGGGGACAGCATCTGCTCTTCTAAGTTCCCGATGCGCGCTTGCTTGCCCTCTAGGTCAAAGAGACCCCCGGAGTTCTTGGCACTTAGCTTGCAGTCGTTCCGCCTGTTGTCGCAATTCCACAGAGTCTAACACAGTGTTCCTCCTTAGGTTAGGCGTCGCGGCCGCAGCATTTTTTGTACTTCTTCCCGCTTTTGCAGGGGCAAGGGTCGTTGCGGCCAATGGTTGTAGGCTCGCTCGGCTTGCCGCTAGACCGCGGCGCAGGTTGAACCCTTACGGCAGGGGCTGTGCGCGGCTCGCTCACGACTTGCACGCGGAACATGTAGCGCACTACGTCCTGCTTAATCTCCTCGATCATTTGCGTAAACATATCGAAGGCTTCCAGTTTGTACTCCACCAAGGGGTCTTTTTGCCCATACGCCCGCAGGCCTATCCCTTGGCGCAACTCATCCATATTGTCTAGGTGAGACATCCACTTGCTGTCAACCATGCGCAGGATGATCACGCGCTTTAGGTCATGCCAGATGTCTGACCCCACCTGTTCTGAGCGCGCCGTAAGCGCGGCGCGCGCTAACGCTTGCAGCTCGTCGGCTAGGCCGCGCTTAGTAAACTGCCGCCAAGACTCCTCCTCGACGCTAGGTAGCGGCACTACTTCGAGCAGTGCGGCCTTAAGCCCCGCCACGTCCCATTCCTCGGGATAAGTCTTGTCCGGGATGTAGGCGTCCACCGCGCGCACGACGAGTTCGTCTAACATACCCTCTGCCACGCCGGCCAGCTCCCCTGTCATTGCTTCGCGGCGCTGCCGGTAAATCACCTCGCGCTGCTTGTTCAGGACATCGTCGTACTCCAGCACGTGCTTACGCAAATCAAAGTTGCGGGCTTCCACGCGCTTCTGTGCGCGCTCAATGGCCCCGGAGAGCATGCCGTGCTCTAGCGGCATATCTTCTTCCACGCGTAGCTTGTCCATGAGGGTGGAAATCATCTCGCCGCCAAAGAGGCGCATCAAGTCGTCTTGCAGCGACAGGTAGAACTGCGTGGAACCGGGGTCGCCCTGACGTCCGGAGCGTCCGCGCAGCTGATTGTCAATGCGGCGGGCCTCGTGCCGCTCTGTGCCGATGACGTGTAATCCCCCGGCGGCCAGCACTTTCCCGTTCTCTTCCTCGGTCAGTTCTCGCCACTTCGCGAGCTCCGCCCGGTAGCGCTCCCGTAGGAGTGCCGCCTCGTCGTCGTGGCGCAGGCTCAACTCGAAAAGCTCCTCCGGCTGTACTCCCTCCGCCACTAGGGCGTGTCGAGCCAGAAACTCGGCGTTGCCGCCGAGCAAAATATCCGTGCCGCGGCCCGCCATGTTCGTGGCGATAGTGACGGCGCGGTAGCGCCCGGCTTGCGCCACAATCTCCGCCTCGCGCGCGTGGTGCTTGGCGTTAAGCACTTGGTGGGGAATGCCCCTCTTTTTGAGCAGGCTGCTTAGGTGCTCGGACTTCTCGATAGAGACGGTGCCGACCAGAATAGGCTGCCCGGTAGCATGCCTCCTGACAATGTCCTCGACGACAGACTGGTACTTAGCGCGTTCACTCTTAAACACGACATCGGGCAGGTCTTTTCGTATCATGGGACGGTGCGTGGGGAGAACCACGACGTCCATTTTGTAGATGTGGCGAAACTCCTCTTCCTCGGTCACGGCGGTGCCGGTCATGCCGGCTAGTTTTTCGTACATGCGGAAGTAGTTCTGGAAGGTTATGCTCGCGAGTGTCTGGCTCTCTTTTTCAATTTTGACGCCTTCTTTGGCCTCGATGGCTTGGTGCAGACCGGCGCTATAGCGCCGCCCGTGCATCAGGCGTCCCGTAAATTCGTCGACGATGATAATTTCGCCGTCTTGGTTGACGTAGTCGCGGTCTAGTTTCATCAGCGCTTTGGCCCGGATGGCCTGGTTTAAGTGATGCTGCAAGGAAAGATTGGTGTTGTCGTAGAGATTCTCAACCCCAAAGGCCCGCTCGGCCTTGTGTACGCCGATTTCCGTAGGGGTGACGGTCTTTAGCTTTTCGTCGACGGTGTAGTCTAGGTCGGGACGGAAGGAATTCACCAGTTTGGCAAAGCGGTGATAAAGGTCCGTGGAGTCCTCGGACTGGCCGGAGATAATCAGGGGCGTGCGCGCCTCGTCAATTAAGATGCTGTCCACTTCGTCCACGATGGCGTAGTGGAGCTTGCGCTGCACCATCTGGCTTGGCTCGGCGACCATGTTGTCGCGCAGATAATCGAAGCCATACTCGTTGTTGGTGCCGTAAGTGATGTCGGCGGCATAGGCCGCGCGCCGCTCGGCAAAAGAGAGCCCGTGCACAATGAGCCCCACTTCTAACCCTAAGAAGCGATAGATCTGTCCCATCCACTCGCTGTGAAAGCGCGCTAGGTAGTCGTTCACGGTTACGATATGCACGCCGTGGCCGGGGAGCGCGTTTAGGTAGGCTGCGAGGGTGGCCACTAGCGTCTTTCCTTCGCCTGTTTTCATTTCGGCGATACGCCCGCTGTGTAGCACCATACCGCCGAGCAGCTGCACGTCAAAATGGCGCTGCCCGATGGTGCGCTTGCTCGCCTCGCGCACGGCGGCGAAGGCCTCCGGCAAGAGGTCGTCAAGAGTCTCCCCTGCTGCTAGACGCTCTCGCAAACGACGGGTCGTATCCCTTAACCCGTCATCCCTGAGTTTAGTGAACTCTGCTTCCAGAGCGTTTGTGCGCTCCACCGTCTTTTGCATGCGCTTGATGTCGCGCGCGTTAGAGTCAAACAGGTCTTTAATCAGCCTGAGCACCGAAGAACCCCCTTTAACAAAACAAGCTTTCGCTAGGAAAGCTCGGTGACACCGTTATTCTATCACTCGTTCTGCATGCTCGCAAGTATGCTTGACTTAGCGGCTGCTACCTCCTTCGCGGCGGCTACTAGCTCGCCCCTCTCGCGCATAATCTCCTCCATGGCGCGCACTACTTGCGGGTCAAACTGCGTGCCGCTGCAGCGCTCGAGTTCCTCTAGCGCCTCTTGTACCGGCCGCGCGACGGCGTAAGTGCGCACAGAGGTAATGGCGTCAAAGCAGTCGGCGACGGAAATAATGCGTGCGCCCTGCGGGATTTCCTCGCCTTGCAGACCGCTGGGGTACCCCCGCCCGTTGAAATGCTCGTGGTGGTGGCGGACGTAGTTGGCGATGGTGCGCAAAGGCGTGCTTCTGGCGATAATATCCGCGCCTACGGTGGCGTGGCAATTCACCGTCTGCTTCTCGTCATCGTTGTAGCGCCCTGCCTTGTTCAAAAGCTGATCTTTGATGCCTATCTTGCCTATATCGTGCAGCAAAGCCATAAAGGTCAACTGCTCCAAGCGTTCTTGGCTCCAACCGAGCCGCTTGCCCATTTCGCGCGTATAAAAGGCCACGCGCGCGGAGTGTCCGCCGGTGTAGGTATCCTTGGCGTCAATGGCGTCGGCTAAAGCTTGCACGGTTTCCACGTAGCCGCGGCGCGCGTCGCGGTAAAGCTGTAGGGACATGCGGGCTAGTAGCAGGGGTAAGAGAAACAGCACTACCGCCACATAGCCTGCACCAGTGTACAGCAGGGCGATTAAAACCGCCAGTGGCGCGGTGGCCAAGTAGGTGGGGATGCTCCACCCAACTAACGGACGAAAGATGTCTACTAAGGGTCTGCCGGTCTGTAGCGCCACAGCGGTAAGCGGCAGCACGGCATTGACCAGATAGTAAGCAAGAAAAGTAACCAGCATGCTAGTGATGCTAGCCAACGAGAGAACGGCTTCCGCACCGCTCCTTTGCCATACCCATCCAGCCGCTGCCGACGCCAAGCCCATCTGCGCAGCATTAAAAGCATTGCGGTAAAGAGGCTTGCCCCCGGTAAGGCTTTTCCAATTGAGGCTACCCAACGCCCCTACCCACAGGCCTACAAGCGGGCCGTAAGTAAAAACGGCTGCTAGCGTCGGCACAAAGTGAACTGAGGCCGTCACGTTAGCGAACGGCGCTTTGACAGCAAGGGCCTCAAACAACAGCGCCATAGCCCCAAAGACCACAATAGCCTGTATCTCGGCCAAGCGTGTGGGCACGCCAAAGTAGATAAAAACACCTAACGCGAGGACAATCACCCCATACACATATAGGCGCAACTTAAGCGACATACGTGGTGTACCGCCTTTCAAAACAAGGGGGGCTGAACTTTACCAAGCATAACTAGAACCACCGCTAAGTAAACGAGCGACAATGCGCATAACCTTTTTCACAACCCAGACCTCCTTGCGTGCTGACTCTGTCCCACTCCGCTATCAATGGACAGGCCACCTCTCCGCTTGCAGACCGATTGTGTTTCGCCCCCCAAGACCAAAAACTATAAGACTATGTACCGAAGTAGCGCTGGCAGCGGCGGTTAACGCCGTCTAGCGTCGCTTTAACGACCGCCTCTTTGGCGTCGCTGCGCACAAAGGCCGAGCCCACCAGCGTTTCCTCACCGGCGCTGCTGACTACGGAAATACCTACTACTACCACCTCGCCGCGCGCAAAAGCAAACTGGGTTACGTCCTCGACGACAAAGCCGACTACGTTGCCCAAGAGGTCGCGCAGAGCGCCCACCGTGGCCCCGGCTACCAGGCGCAGTTGGTTTTGCAGCGAGTTAGGCCCGGAGGCCGTATACTCCGCCTGCTTATCGCCAAGCGTCAAGATGACGCCGACCTCGGCAGCGCCGCGGTTAAGCTTGTAGCTGATGCCGCGCAGGTTAACGCGCTTGACCTCCGCCTCGGGCCGTTCGGCAAATTGCACGACGCTGATGCGCTTGTGGTCGACGTTAATCCCGAGGCGCACTAAAAGCAAAGTCTCGGTGTCGCGAACAATGAGGCGCGGGTTGCGGCTCTGGTCGCTTAGAATGTGGAGTTCGGTGATCTCCCCGTTTGGGTCCAGCACAACCCGCGCTGAGTCTACGCCCTGCAGGGAACACACTAATTCCTCGATGGCTAAACTGCGCTCTTTATTCATCGCACACCTCTCTTTAGACAGACTTTTGATTGTATTCGCCTTTAGGCGCGTTACTCCTTGTGGAATTAATAATTTTCATTTCGGCAGGCTAAATGCTCCGCGATAACCCACATGCACCCGCTTACCAGCGAATGCCCGCCTAAGATCACGGGGATGTCAGCCTCGGCCGCCGCTTGCGTAAACTCCGCCAGCCAAGGGTGAGATATCTCCTCGAATCGCCCGAGGTCGGAGAGAAAGCGCATCTCCTCGCTTAGCTTAAGCTTAAAATGCGCGAAGAGCACGCGCGTGTCCATAAAACAGACGTCGCAAGTGCGGCTTAAGTCCGCGAAGAAACGCCGGGTCCCTACCGACGCGAGGTAGTGTCCGAGCAGGCTTACCACTGCGCCCTGCGCTTCGCGGTCGAGCGCTTTCATGCCGCGCTCTTCCGAAAAGACCCTAAGCCTGAGGAAGGTATTCCGATTAAGGTGGGCCATCACTGCCGGGTTAACGCGGCCGATCAGGGCGCACTCGCAGTGGGTGGCGCGCATGCGCTCTAAGGCTTGCTTAAGGCGCGTGCTGTCCCAGGGAAGTGTCTTTAGCGCCGCCTGTGTTCGCTCGCCTAGCTCGCGTGAGAGCGACAGCACCAAGACGTCATTAGGTGTGTCAAGGTCAAAATGCACGCCGGCGGAGTGCGGCAAGAAGATGCGCGCCAGACCGCCTTGTCGGAGCAGCGTAGCCAGCGTATTGTCGTTCTCGGGTGGAGTGAGGACCAAGAGAGCGGCGGCAGGGGCAAACGCTACGATATCTGCGGACTGTGGGTTATTGGTGATGACTATGGGGGCGCGGGTGCGCAGCCCCTCGGCAAGTTCGCTAAACTCGGCGACGGAGAGCAAAGGCGCAGCCGCGCCGCCAAGGTATATTACCCCCTCACACTGCGTTTGGCGTACGATTGTCTGCAGTGCCCGGCCAAAGTGAAACGGCAAGGGCTCGTGGGCAATCTTAGCCCCAAGCAAAGCCGCCTCCTCCGCCAAAGCGGGGTAGTTCGTGCAGAGAATAATCTCGTCCACTAGGGGAACGGCTCGCAGTTTCCCGATGGTGTCGAGCACTACGGCGTGGCGCACGCGGGTTAGCTCCCGCACCACTGTGTGGCGCGGCGCTCCCCCTTCAAAGATTACCGCCGCGACGCGCAAATCACTCTTCTCCCCTCATCTCCCGCCGGCGCTCTTCGCGCACGGCCGCGGCTATCTTACGCGCTAACGGCCGCGTTAGCGCGCGCAGGGTACTGACAACTCCGTGCAGCAACCTCACGCGCGGGTCTTGGAACCGATAGCCGTAGGCGCGGTGGTCGCCGCGAAGCTTCTTCGCGCCGCGCAGCTGCTCTGCGATATCCGTACCGGGCAGGATTTCTACGGCACCATAGGCGTCTTGCAGAGCGTCGGCCGCTCCGGGCACGGTTCGCTGCACCTTTGCCAAGCGGGTACTGCTCTCGCGATACTCAGCCCAGGTAGTGTCGGGCGCCAGCATTATGTAGCCTAGAGTGTAGGGAATCTGCAGTTCGCCTAAGACCTGCATGGCCCTATAGTTCTCTTCCACCGTCACAAGTTTATTAAAGGCCGCAAGGCGCCGCGCGGAAAACGACTCTACGCCTAAAAATACGCGCTTGAGCCCGGCTTCTTTCAGCAGGGCGAAAAGCTCGCGGTCTACATCGTCGACCCGACAAGCCAGATAGAATGAGATTTGGAGCTTGTTTTTTAGCAGAAGCTCTGCTATTTGCCGCGCCCGCTCCCGCCCGGCTCGCCCCGGGCCTATGAAGTTATCGTCGCGCCAGCCAAAGTGGCGAATGCCCTGCGCGTGCAGAGCCGCAATTTCGCTTAGAACGCGCTCCGGGCTATGCGCGCGCCACGGCTTGCCTCCCCCGGCGCGGTAGAAGGGACTGGTGCTACAGAAAGTGCACCTGCCGTAACAGCCGCGACTCGTCAGTATGGACATGAATTGGCCGCGCTGCTTAATGTGCGGCAGGTAATCGAGCGCGGGCGGCGCAAGGTCGTCTAGCTCGCAGACAGCCGGACGCAGCTCCAGGGTTACCTCGCCGTTTTCTCTCACGGCAAGCCCGGCAATGTCGTTTAGGGGCTTCCCTCGGCAGACGCGCTCCACAAGTTCAAGCAGCGTCCATTCGCCCTCGCCGCAAACCACGGAGTCAAGTCCTAGGTTGTGCCGCAAAAGCTCCTTATAAAGAAACGTCGGGGAATGGCTCCCGACGGTGATGTGACTAGTGACACCTGCGCTCCTTAGTTTTGCGATTAGGACTTCGCTTGCCGCTACCAAACGGTGAAGCCAGACGCTGAAGCCAATGACTCTCGCCGGGCTGCCCTGTATGCGCGCCATCGTTTGGCTCAAAGAAAGTTCCTCAAGCGAGGCGTCGATTATCTCTACCGCATAGCCTTGCCGCCGCAACGCGGCGGCAAGGTAGGCTGTGCCGAGGTCAAACTCGCGGTCAACCGACAGCACGGGCTCGTAGTTAAGCTTTACCAGTAAGGCGTCAAGCATCCGCTCTATACCTGTGGTTCAATTAATCCGTAGTTGCCGTCGCGGCGGCGGTAAACGACATTAACCAACTCGCTCTCGGCATTAGTGAAGACGTAGAAATCGTGTCCCAGCAAGTTCATCTGCAGTATGGCCTCGTCGACGTGCATAGGCTTCATGGGGAAGCGTTTGTTGCGTACAACCTTAGGTGATTCTGAAACTTCTTCGACCACCGGCAGCACAACGGTCCCGGTGCGGATGCGGCGGGCAATTTTGGTGCGGTACTTGTCGACCTGCTTCTCGAGCTTCTCAACCACTAGGTCGATTGAGGCGTACATGTCCGGGCTCTGCTCCTCGCCGCGCAGCAGCAGACCGTTAAACCCAATCGTGACTTCTACGCGGTGCTGGTCTTTTTCTAGGCTTAGTGTGGTGTGTGTCTCCCCCGCCCCGTCAAAGTACCGATCAAGTTTCTTTAGTTTCTTGAAGACGTAGTCGCGTAGTGCATCAGTGACTTCGACGTTTTTTCCTCTGACGCTTACCTGCATACGCTGAACTCCTCCTTCTAAGCTCGCGAAGTGCGTTTGGCACACTTCACGCTGCTTGGTGTAGGTGTATTCGCCGCCTCGGATAAAGACTCCTGCAAGAAGAAAAAAGAGGCCACTTGGCCTCGGGTTTATCTCTTGGAGACGTTAGCGGCCTGCGGACCCCTAGGCCCATCCACGACCTCGAATTCTACGTCTTGGCCGTCCTCGAGCGACTTAAAGCCTTCGCCCACGATAGCGGAGAAATGAACGAACACGTCCTGCCCCGCATTGGTCGTAATGAAACCAAACCCCTTTTGCTGACTAAACCACTTAACTTTTCCCTGTTGCTTCATGTCTGTAACCTCCCACATGTACTTTGGTTTTAATTGAGATGTAGATTATTGCCTTGGCGCATGAGACATTGCCACTACCGCGACTATTACGTCAAGCGCATTTGCTCTGTACAGGGCTTCTGCGCAGGCTAAGGCCGTATTCCCCGTGGTGTAGACGTCATCAACCAGCAAGACGCGGCATCCCTTTAAGTCTTCCCTCGCCGCAAAAGCTCCGGCCACATTCCTAGCGCGCGCGGCACGCCCTAATGTGTTCTGCGGTGGGGTGGCACGAGTGCGCGTCAACACCGGTCGAAACGGCAGTCTCTGCAATGCGGCCAGTTCTCTGGCCAACAGCTCTGCTTGGTTGTATCCTCTCTCTAGGTATCTTGCCCTATGCATGGGTACTGCCGTGACAAAGTCGACACCGTCGGCAGGTAGCACCCGAGCTTCAGCAAATACCAGCGCCAGAGAGCGCGCGATCGCCGGGCTGTTGGCAAATTTAAGGCGATGAATGGCCTTTCGCACCTTTCCGTCGTACGGCAGAAGTGCAAACATCTTGAGCCTTGCATGGTCTGGGGGCCTAAGACGGTCGGTGCTGCAGAGCTGCTGGAAAGCTGCGATATCTGCCATGCATGACGCACAGACCGTGCCTTCGTTCGGCAACCCGCAAATCGTGCACCGTGGGCGCGGGGGAAGCAGGAGCTCGAGCAGCCACTTCACTAGATCAGCCATCCCTGCGCGAGCAAGGCAGCTAGGCCCGTGTAACGCTGCTCTACCTTGCTGTTCTTGACGGCAATGGCCACGGCCTTTTTGCTGCCGACAATGACCACGATTTCGCGCGCGCGTGTGATGGCAGTGTAGAGCAGGTTGCGCTGCAACATCACGTAGTGCTGGGTGGTAAAGGGCAGCACTACCGCCCGGTACTCGCTGCCTTGGCTCTTGTGCACCGTTGCGGCGTAGGCGAGCGTAAGCTCAGACAGCTCCGTCAGCTCGTAGGCCACGCTGCGTTCGGGGTAGGCTACCGTAATTTCGCCGTCCTCGCCGTTGATGGCGGCAATACTGCCTACGTCTCCATTATAAACGAAACGCGAGTAGTTGTTGCGGATTTGCATAACTTTATCTCCTAAACGGAGGATGCCGCTCGCCGTCTGCACCTCGGCTTTGCCGGGCGAAGGGGGGTTTAGCGCCTGCTGTAGGAGGAGGTTTAGGTTGTCCACGCCGGTGACGGTGCGGCGCATCGGCGTTAGCACTTGGATGTCCAGAATGGGATGCAGACGATGTAGCTTGGGCAGGCGATGCTCGACCACGTCTAGGACTTGAGCCACGACCTTTTCCGGTTCATCCTGAGCCAGAAAGAGAAAGTCGCGCCGGTTGGTGGCTAAGTAGGGGAACTCCCCGCGGTTGATGCGATGAGCGTTTGACACAATCAGGCTCTCCTTGGCTTGGCGGAAAATAACCTCCAGCCGCACGAGCGAGATGAGCCCAGTGCTAATAATATCGCGCAGGACGTTGCCTGCTCCGACCGGCGGCAGCTGATCGACGTCGCCCACCAGAACTAAGCGGCAGCCTAGGGGGACAGCCTTAAGCAGGTGATACATGAGCGACAGGTCCATCATGGAGGATTCGTCTAACACCAACAGGTCGCAGCGCAGGGGGTTCTCCGCGTGGCGAAGGAAGGGAGACTGCTCTGTGTGCGGGTTGTACTCCAACAGGCGATGCACTGTCTTGGCCTCCCGGTCGGTGGCCTCTTGCAGACGCTTAGCGGCGCGGCCCGTAGGTGCAGCTAAGTACACGGACCACTGCCGCGCGTCGCATATGTGCAGGAGCGCTTTAACTAGCGTTGTCTTCCCCGTGCCCGGGCCACCCGTGATTACCGTAACGCCGTGGCTGAGCGCAGTGGCGATGGCTGCGCGCTGTGCCTCGACTAGCGTTATGCCGTGCCGCGCCGTGAAAGTTTGCAGCGCCGCCTCGAGGTTCTCACTAAGAAAAGGGACGGGTAGGCGGCTGAGGTCGCGCAGTTTAGCTGCGACCGCGACTTCGGCGGCGTAGACGGGCGTGCGGTAGATGCGGGTTTCCTCCCCTTGTATGGCGCGCACGAGATGCTTGTTTTGCACTAGGTTCTCTACTATAGGCGCGATTAGTGCCAAAGAGACCTCCAGCGCTTCGCTAGCCTGCTGTTCCAGCACGTTAAGAGGAAGGTAGCAGTGCCCGCTGCCTTCCGCCTCGCGCAAACACCAGCGGATACCGGCGGCTAAGCGTCGCGGTTCTTCCGGCATGAAGCCTAGTTCGCGGGCGAGCTTGTCCGCGGTGCGAAACCCAATCCCAAAGACGTCGTCCGCAAGGCGATAGGGGTTTTTGCGGATGGCCGCCTCTGTGTCGGCACCGTACTCGCGGTAGATTCTACTGGCTAAGCCCATGGTAATGCCGTGCCCCTGCAGAAAGACCATGACCTTCTGCACTTCCCGCTGCCCTGACAACCCGACAAGTAACAGGTTACGTTTGGCTTCCCCTATGCCTGGCACTTCGCGGAGGCGCTCGGGCGAACGCTCGAGCACGCTTAGGGTGTCGGCGCCAAAATGTGCGACAAGTCTTCGTGCCGTACCGGGCCCTATGCCTCTTAGGAGCCCGGAGCCCAAGTATTTCTCTATGCCCAAAAGTTCCAGTGGCGCCTTCTCGACGTAGGCTGAGACGGAAAACTGCTTGCCGTACTGCGGGTGTGAGGTGTATTCCCCGGTTAGCTCCAGCTCTTTGCCGGGAGCCGCGCCGGGGATAGAACCTACGACGGTAATAATTTGGTTATCGCGCAGCCTAAAGCGCAGTACACTGTAGTGATTAGCCTGATTATGAAAGACTACGCGCTCAATAGTTCCCTTAATCTGCAGCAAGCAGTTCACCTCATCCGCTATATTTGACAGGCGGACGGAACTTCCTGCTACGGGCGGAGATAGTACACTAATGGCCTTAAGTATATTTCCTGTACCACGGTGTTGCCGGCCTGGCCTGCCACTCGCAGTGAGGGGACAGCGGCATGCGCCCCCATGTGTAAGCTTACCGGAATGTACTCACACAGGCGCAAGGCGATGCGTTTGCACTCCTCGTCGCGGGCCTCCAAGTAGACGTTTAGGTGGCAGATGCCCTCTCGCTCTGCTTTATTGGCGACAGCGCGCAGCGTGTACTCGACTAGCTCGGGCGAATCCCCAAAGTCTAATCCCAACGCGTGCGGCTGGATAGTGCGGGCTTGCCTGGCCGCGATAAGCGCAAAGAGACTCGCTGCCAGCGCAATGACAAGAACCCAAAGCACCAGCCCCACCCCCTTGCCTTATAGTATGCGGCGCGGCGAAGTGTTGCGCTTTGAAGCCACAATATGGTTCTTGCATAGAAACGGCTGTAGGGTTAAAATTTTATTGCACAATTCATTTTTTAGTGCAGGTAAGGGAGGCTGAAGTGTAGAAAAGGACTGCGGTCCCCCGTAGAAAATACTTTAAGGAGGGAATTCAGTGATCGCAAAACAACGCAAAGAAGCCACGGTTCTCCATGCTCTCATTCCTATTGTTTCTGTAGTTGCCGCTCTATCTTACGCTGTACTTGTGCATGAAGCCGCCCCCCACATCCCGCTTATTTTCGGGACTATCGTAGCCTCCATTGTCGCTATAACAATGCTCGGCATGCCCTGGGAAGAACTAGAGGACGGCATGCGCGCCACGCTCACGGCGACGCTACAGGCTATCCTAATCCTGATGGTAGTCGGTACGCTAATCGGCCTATGGATTCTAAGCGGAACGATCCCAGCGATGATTTACTACGGCCTACAGATTCTTTCTCCTAGCATATTCCTAGTTGCTACGTTCTTCATTTGCTGCGTCGTCTCGTTAGCGACAGGTACCTCTTGGGGCACCGCCGGCACGGTGGGTATTGCCCTCACCGGTATCGGCATCGGCCTAGATGTCCCGCCCGGTATGGTTGCCGGCGCAGTCGTCTCGGGTGCATACTTTGGCGACAAGCTTTCTCCCCTGTCCGACACCACCAACCTTTCCCCCGCTGTTTCCGGTAGCTCGCTGTTCGCGCACGTTAAGCATATGCTCTACACGACTGTGCCTGCGCTAGTTATTTCTGCCGTAATTTACGGCGTGCTGGGTATGAAGTTTGCCGGGCGTACGCTAGACGCAGGGCGCATCAACGTTATCCTTAACGCGCTCCGCGACAACTTCGCCATTTCCCCTTGGCTTCTGATTCCCCCGCTCGTGGTTATTGGCTTAATCGCTCTGAAAATACCTGCCCTGCCCGGTCTTATCACCGGCTCGGTCGTTGGCGCTATCTTTGCTGCTCTATTCCAGGGCGCTTCCATTGGCGACATTATCGGTTCCGCCCATTACGGCTTTGAAATCACCTCGGGCGTAGAAGCTGTAGATCGTTTGCTTAACCGCGGCGGCCTGGACAAAATGATGTGGACGGTATCGCTGATTATCTGCGCCTTAGTTTTCGGCGGCGTGCTAGAGAAGACGGGCATGCTAGAGGCTGTCGGCAAGAAGGTCTTTGCCGCAGCTAAGAGCACCGGCTCGCTCGTGCTGAGCACCGTGCTGGCTTGCATCGGCACCAACATTCTCGCTGCCGACCAGTACCTCGCCATCGTACTGCCCGGTCGCCTGTTTAAGGAAGAATATGCAAAGCGCGACCTAGCGCCAAAGAACTTGTCGCGTGCCCTTGAGGGAGCCGGTACCGTAACTTCGGCCCTGATTCCATGGAACACGTGCGGCGCGTTTATGGCGGCAACGCTTGGTGTTGAGCCGCAAGTTTATCTGCCCTTTGCCTTCTTTAACTTACTGGTGCCGGTCATCAATGTCATCTACGGCTACACCGGGTTCTCCATGGCCAAGCTCAAGGACGAATA
>CAYGHR010000002.1:47808-49914 GCA_964349715.1 uncultured Peptococcaceae bacterium | reverse complement strand
CTATCCCCCATACTGCTTGAGTTCGGCTACTTTGTCGAGGCGCTCCCAAGGCAAATCGAGATCGGGCCGCCCCATGTGTCCGTAGGCCGCCACTTGGCGATAGATTGGCGCCCTCAGACCTAGGTTCGCGATAATCGCCGCCGGGCGCAGGTCAAAATGCCGCGCCACGATTTGCGCGAGCTTGTCCTCGCTCAGCGCACCTGTGCCAAAGGTCTCCACCATAATGGAAACGGGCTTTGCTACCCCGATGGCGTAGGCGACTTGCAGCTCACAGCGCTCCGCGAGTCCTGCGGCCACGATGTTCTTTGTTACATGGCGCGCGGCATAGGCTGCCGAGCGATCCACTTTCGTGGGGTCTTTGCCCGAAAAGGCCCCGCCGCCGTGGCGCGCGGTACCGCCGTATGTGTCAACCATGATCTTGCGTCCGGTTAAGCCGCTGTCCCCTTGGGGGCCGCCCACCACAAATCTCCCGGTGGGGTTAATGAGAATCTTTGTATTGTGGTCGAGCAAATCAGCGGGGATAGAGTGACGCACGACGTGGGCGGTGATGTCCTCACGAATAGTAGGGAGTGTGACCTCCGGCTTGTGCTGAGCCGATACCACGATGGTATCAACGCGCACAGGGCGGTGTCCTTCGTACTCGACAGTCACTTGCGTCTTCCCGTCGGGGCGAAGATAAGGAATAATGCGCTCCTTGCGCACAGCGGCGAGCCGGCGCGCAAGGCTGTGGGCTAGGCTAATCGGCAGCGGCATGAATTCCGGCGTCTCAGTGCAGGCATAACCAAACATCATGCCTTGATCGCCTGCGCCGGTACCTGAGGCCTGGTCAGAGGCGGCATTGCCTTCCCGCTGCTCAAGCGCCAGATCTACTCCCTGGGCGATGTCGGGCGACTGCTCGTCGATAGACGTAATCACAGCGCAGGTCTCGGCGTCAAAGCCGTACTTGGCGCGCGTGTAGCCTATTTCGCGCACCGTGTCTCGCACTATGCGCGGTATATCCACATAGCAGGTGGTTGAAATCTCACCCATGACCAGCACTAGGCCTGTCGTGACCGCAGTTTCGCAGGCTACGCGGGCCGTACTGTCTTGCGTAAGTATGGCGTCTAAAACAGCGTCGGCGACTTGGTCGCAAATCTTGTCGGGGTGCCCCTCTGTGACAGACTCTGAAGTAAAGAAGTGTCGCATCTTTATCCTCCGCTCTCAACTTGTTGCTCGACGAGGGGAGTACGTAGCTCGTAGAAGTGCATGAGCGTCATACTCGCGTAGACGCGCAGGAGATAGCCCATTCCTATCCCTATTAAGCTTCCGAGTTCCCCCTGCCCCAGCAGCCTTTGCAGCAATGTGCCAAATACCCATTGGCCAATGAACACCAGCAGTATGGCGAAAAAGTGCGCGCGGGCAAATACGAGGCCGGCGATAAGCGCGCGAAACAAGCGTAGTTCGCGCAGCGCAAGCAGGCGCGACCACATGCTCATTAACACCCCTGCAGCAACATACATGAGGCCGCTGAGCAGGGCTACAGGCATTAAGTCCATAAACGCGCGGAAGATAGGTTCTTCGGGTGCTAGCATCAGCTGGCCATCCGGCCCTGCTAACTGCAGCACCCGACCCACCATTAGCGTAAGCAGAGGGGCAAACAGCAGCACGTACAGCAGCATCTCTATGGTTTTGCCGGCAAATACACGCCAGGACAACTTACGGATACCTAAGAAGAAGTGCCCTGTATCCACGGCCTGCCCTCTAACGGCTTGCGCCTGAATGTAAAGCGAGCCGGCGTCAGTAATCACGAACAACGGTACGGCTAGAGCTATCAGCAAGAGGACCCGGGGGGAAAGGGCGCGCAAAACATCCGGCGAAGCTAAAACCGCAGGGTTAGGGGCAGTCAACAGGTCCGGTACGATGGGGAGAATCAGTATTACCGCCGAGAGCAGAAACACGACAAACATCGCCACGCTAAACAGCGCCGGGAACCACACCGCGACCATGTGTGTGCGCATCGTCTTGTGTGCGCGCAAGATGCAGGCAACCAAGGCTTCTATCATCAGATCACCTCTACGCCACCCATTGTACCACCCAAACCCCGCAATGACCACCCGTGTGAAGCAA
>CAYGHR010000002.1:46514-47708 GCA_964349715.1 uncultured Peptococcaceae bacterium | reverse complement strand
CCGGGGCCGCCATGTACCACTAGAGACGCTGTTAGGTCGGTTGTGAGCGCAAGCTCTACATTGAGGGTCTTAGCGAGAAGCTGCTGAAACTGCTCTGCTAGGGCCGCGTCCTCAGCGTGCATCACCGCAACCGCCACAGGTTTTGCACCATACTTGTCTTTAAGCAAGCCGGCCATTTCCTTGCAGGCACCGGTCATGCTGCGCGAGCGCGCCACAACTTCGACGACACCGGCGTTAAAAGTCATAATCGGCTTTACGGATAGGAGCGACGCCAATAGGGCCTTAGCCAGCCCGACTCGTCCGCTACGGGATAAATATTTGAGCGTAGGTACCGACAAGTAAGTACTGGTTTCTGCTTTAGCCGCCTCGGCCTTGGCAACGATTTCGGATACCGATGCTCCTTGCGCGGCCAGCAGTGCGGCGGCTAAGGCTTGCCACCCTCCTCCCATCGACGCGTTAGCGGTGTCAAAAACCGAGACTTTGGCTTTTGTCATCCCGGCAGCCATCACGGCCGACTGGTACGTGCCGCTGGCTTTGGCGGTAATGTGCAGCGAAACAATATCTCCCCCCATTTTGTCATACACCTCTAGAAAATCGCCGGGGGAGGGTTGGGAAGTCGAGAGAGCTTCGGAACGCCCAATAAGCGACACGAGTTCTGTACGAGTGGCGTCCACGCCTTCGCGGTAGCTCTTACCGTCAATGGTGAGGCTGACAGGCACAACCCCAATGTTAAATCTGCCCAGCAGATCTGTCGGTATGTTTAGTGCGCTGTCGACAACTATTCTTGCCAAAAAAAGACCCCCTTTCATCTTTCTAGACGGAGGAGTCGCTAAAGAGTGTCGAAGTTGACGCGCCTTCGACTGCATCGCATGCGGGAGAGCTTGAAATTCATTGCCGCTTGCCTTGTATTGCCGTTTGGAGCTTGATATACTAAATTAGGTAGCGCTGTTATATAGGGGGGTAACGCATGTTTAGATCATGTCAAAGGTTGCTAGCTGTCGTCCTAGTATGTAGCCTATTGTCGACCTCGTTATTCGTTTCCTTCGCTAAAGCACAGGCTAATGTAGCTAAGGGAACAAACACCCCCATGCTTCGCGTGTGGGTATGGGAAGACTTTGAAGTCTGGCAAAGTGGGCGGTCCGGTGACCTTGCAGCAGCAAGGTCACCGCAATGCAGTCATGAAGGCACAGAGAC
>CAYGHR010000002.1:38308-46414 GCA_964349715.1 uncultured Peptococcaceae bacterium | reverse complement strand
ATGGTACACCGAAATAGTTTGCATAACATTCTATTAGTTATTGGCGAGTACATACTCATAAGTGTCGTTAGTGCAGTTATCATTCCATTTGCTTGCATGGCAATGGTTCCTAGATTACCTGAACTAACTAGCCTTACCTTTGCTAATAATGTGACGCGGATCTTACATGATGTGTATGTTATCGCTTATGTCTTGCTTATCTATAAACGCAGATCATGGGGGAGCGTCTGGCTGTGGGGCGACACCCATACACGCAAGACACTTCCCATGGGTATTATTGTGCCGGTGGGATTTCTGATTAGATTATGGTTTGATGGGGGGATAAACAAGCTCAACATGCTGTTTTTCCCACTACAATCCGACATGTTCACCAGCGTGGTCACGGTTCCTCTGGCAGAGGAACTACTGTATAGGGGCTTCCTACTCCGCAGATTGTCGGAATATATGCCAAGGAGATGGCCAGCGATTCTGCTTAGTGCGGCTATTTTTGGTTTTCGCCACGGCAGCTTTTTGCAGGCATTTTTAAGTGGACTTCTCCTTTGCTTATTGTACACTCCACTAAGTGGCAAGAGCGCCCTGACCCTCGGCACTGGAAGGTTATGGGTGTCAATAGCGACGCATACACTGACGAATATTAAAACTCAATAGTTATTCTGCTACTACGCATAGTTAGCGTCATGCTAAGACTACGATCTAGGAGAGATGTGCTTGGGGAACTTGTTGTCGTTGCTTAGACGCCATGGACTGATGGCTGCATCATTGGCCGCTGTGTTGATTGGACTGCGCTGGGGCGGCACCGGATTTACAGGCGGCTGGTCCCAGCTTGCGGATGGTCTACGCGCCATGCTTGGCATCGTTGCGCAAATGTTCCCCCCGAACTTTGGCTATTTCGGGCGCATCAGCGGCGAACTGAGCGAGGGTTTACTGATAACGCTGCTCAGCACAGCTATAGCCGCGGGGGCGGTCATAATCAGCGGATGGGTTCGTGCCAGCGTCTCCCAGCCGCTTGGTGTGAGTCGTGTGATACAGATCTGTCTCCGCGGGGTCGGGGCAGTTCATGCCGTGGTGTGGGCCCTAGTCCTAGTGCGTGGCTTAGGGGCAGGGCCTGTCAGCGGACTCGCTGCGCTCACGCTCAGTTCGCTAGGCCTCTTCGCTGCTGACTATCCGTCGGCGACCGCCACGCCGCATGCACCACCGACTCTGTCTGCTCTGCTTGACCGTAGCCTGTCCTGCCTGGAGAGTAACATTCGCCTATCCGTGGTCTTAGGGCTAGTCGGCGCGGGCGGCATTGGCGAGCTGTTGTACGCTAATATTCAGTTTCAGCTGTGGCCAAATGTAGGCGTAATCTTAGGCGGGATTCTGGGTCTGGTGCTGACCGTCGATGCGCTGTGTGGGCAGTGGAGGAGGCGGCTTGCGGGTCAGTCCTTAACTTCCCAGCAGGCACGGCAGCGCGCCTCATAGGCTTCTACGCCGCCGACAAGAATTTGCGGGTCGCGTAGCGAAGCTGGCTCACCATTGACTAGGCGCTGACTAATATAGGCCTTGTTGCCGCACCGGATGCAGATAGCACGCAGCTTGTCAATTTCGTCGGCGGTAGCTAAGAGATGGGGGATGGCACCAAAGGGCCTGCCCGCGAAGTCTAAGTCTAACCCCGCGACGATGACCTTTTTCCCACGCAACATAAGCTCGTGTACTACTCTCACCGTTTCGTCCGCGGCGAAAAACTGAATCTCGTCAATGGCAACCACGTCGGTGCTCTCGTCGACTAGCGGTAGTATTTCCGCCGCAGTCGCTACGGCCTGCGCGGAGTGGTTGCGACTGTCGTGTGCGACTACTTGGGTGGCGTGATATCGCCCATCTAATGTGGGCTTAAAGAGCTGTACTTGTTTGCGCGCGTACTTTGCGCGGTTAACGCGGCGAATCAACTCACTGGATTTGCCGCTATACATGCCGCCGCAGATGACCTCGAGATACCCTTTCATGCTGTTCCTCCCGTCTAGTGCAAATACCGGTCGACTTAGTCCCCCCGCGAGGTGGCAGCAGCCTCTAGCGCATGGCGCAAACGCGAAGCGATTAGCGCTAACGCGGCAGGGTTAAGGCCGCCCTCGGGGATAATCACATCAGCGTGTTTTTTGCTGGGTTCCACGAACTGCTCGTGCATGGGTTTCACTGTGGCGAGATATTGGTCGATAACTGACTCCATGCTGCGACTGCGCTCCGTCATATCGCGGGCTAATCTGCGCAATACGCGCACATCCGCGTCGGTGTCCACGAAGACTTTAAGGTCATAGAGCGAACGCAGTACAGGGTTATGGAGGGCGAGTATGCCCTCCACCACTATTAAATCCCGCGGCTCAAGCAACTGCTGACGAAGGCTGCGCGTATGTGTCGCAAAGTTGTATATGGGTCCAAAAACCGACCTTCCCTCGCGCAGGGTGCTGAGATGGGAAATCAGCAGCACGTCCTCAAAGGCTTCGGGATGGTCGTAGTTTTGCACTACGCGCTCCTCCATAGAGCGGTGGGACTGGTCGCGGTAATAGTTGTCGTGGCGAATAAGCAGTGCCTGCCCGGTAAACCCGGTAATCATGCGCTCCGCCAGAGTAGATTTGCCTGACCCTGTCCCACCCGCTATACCCACGATGTATGGCATGCAGACACCTCCGCATCACTGTCTTAGTTCGATTTCTAGCCGCACTCTCCTGCAAAAACAATAGACAACAGGTCAGTGCAACCCGTCGTCTACCTTACAACAATATTGGAGTTTCTGCAATGTCTATTTGCTGAATTAAAGTACCACTACTCGCTTCCCAGTGGCAATAAACATAACTGACTCCGCTAGGTTAGTAGCATGGTCGGCGATGCGCTCAATCTGGATGGCGATAATCAGGAGTGGTAGGGCCTTGGGCACTATACCACCGTCAGCCGTCATCATGGCGCGCAGTTCAACAACAATGCGCTCACACAAATCGTCGACGACATCATCGCGCTTCCATACATCTATGGCTAGGTTGACGTCCGAGTTAATCAGCGCATTCAGGGAATCCTGCAACATCCCTGCGGCCACGTCGACCATTTTGGGGATATCTATCAGCGGCTTGATCAGCGGCCGCGGCAACAGGCGGGATTGTTCCACAATGTTGGTCGATATGTCGGCAACTCTCTCCATGTCCACCGCTAAACGCATGGCCCCAATGATACGCCTAAGGTCTTGGCCTACGGGTTGTTGCTTGGCGATTAACTCGATGGCTACGGCGTCTATCTCGGCGGCCATCTCATCGATCATAATCTCCATTTCTTCGACTTGGTTTGCCGCTTGCTCATTGCCCGTCCGCAGGGCATCGAGGGCAAGATGCAGCATTTGCTCGATGCGACCACCCATGGCCAAAAGCCGCGCATGGAGGTCGTCTAACTCCTTTTGAAAACTCTGACGCAGCATGGCAGAACCTCCTATCCCATTTTCCCACTTATATAGTCATCTGTCCGCTTATCCTGCGGCGTAGTAAAAATCTTGCGTGTGACGTCGAACTCCACTAGCTCCCCACCCAGCAAAAACGCCGTGCGGTCCGATACTCGCGCTGCCTGCTGCATATTGTGCGTTACGACAATCACCGTAAGGGTATGCTTGAGCGTGAGCATCAGTTCCTCAATCTTGGCAGTGGCCGCAGGGTCAAGTGCGGACGCCGGTTCGTCCATTAAGAGAACCTCGGGACCTACCGCAAGCGACCTGGCAATGCACAGTCGCTGCTGCTGTCCGCCGGAGAGGTCAAAGCCCGAAGTATGCAGCCGGTCTTTTACTTCTTCCCAGAGTGCCGCTTGGCGCAAAGAGTTTTCCACAATAATATCTAGATCTGCCTTAGTGCGCAAGCCCTGCAATTTGGGGCCGTAAGCCACGTTCTCATAGATGCTCTTAGGAAACGGATTTGGCCGCTGAAACACCATGCCCACTTTGCGGCGCAACATAACGACGTCTACGCCCGCAGCATAGATATTCTGGTTGTCAATCAGAGCCTCGCCCGTGATGCGCATACTAACGATATGATCGTTCATGCGGTTAAGCGACCGCAAGAGCGTAGATTTACCTGAGCCGGACGGCCCGATAATTGCTATAATCTCCTTTTCGGGGAACTCCACTGACACGTGTTTGACGACGTGCAACTTACCGTAAGAAATCGATATGTCTGTAAGGCTGACTTTATGCTTGGTCACTACCACTTCTTAAGTCTCCTTTCCCTCTCACGCCACAGCGTCGCACTTACCTGCATAACAAGCACTATAAACAGCAATACCCCCGCAGTGGCCCAGATGCGCTCCGGCGGCATACCGGGAAGTTGTGTTGCCGAGATATACAGGTGGTAGGGCAACGCCATAAAACGGCTCATGAAGGAAGTAGGGAGCCGCGGCAAAAAAAACGCTGCGCCCGTGATTAATATACAGGCCGTATCACCCGCGGCGCGGGACAGGGCGAGCAGTGTGCCGGTGAGGATGCCGCTGCGCGCGCAGGGCAGAGTCACAGTCGACACCGCTTGCCAACGGGTTGCGCCTAAGGCCAACGACGCTTCCCGGAATGACCCCGGCACACCGTGCAGCGCTTCGCGCGTGGCGGTTACAACTAAAGGCAGGGTCATGGCGGCCAGTGTCAGTGAGGCAGAAAGCAGCGAAGAACCAAACCCGAGCATAAGGACAAACAGCGAATAGCCAAATAGACCGAACACAACCGAGGGCACACCCGCAAGATTAATGAGCGCCATTTCCAGGAGTTGTGTCAGACGGTTGCGCGGCGCAAATTCCGCTAAGTACACGCCTGCGCCAACCCCAACCGGCAGCACGACGAGGGTGGTGCCAAACAGCAACCACAAGGTGCCGATAATGGCGGGCAGTATGCCTCCGGTTATACCGCGCTGGGCGGGCATGGCAAAGACAAACTCCAGCGAAATCCCGGCCGCGGCGCGTATAAAAATGTATAGCACCGCTGCCAGCGGCGGCAGCAAGGCTAACCCTAAGGCGCCAAGCAAGAACATCTCCGGCAGAGTGTAAGATTGCCGCATCTTACCCGCCCCCTTTCTTACCGACAATTACGGCGGCGGCAAGGGCGTTAACCGCCAGCGTAATAGCAAAAAGCACTAGCCCAGCGGCAAAGAGTGCGTGATACTGCTCGCTGTTACGTGCCGCGTTGGTTACTTCGGCGGCAATTAGGGCGGTTATGGGGCGCATGGGCTCGAAGATACTGCCCGGGGTAGTAAGCCTGCCGCCGGCAACCATGAGGACTGTCATCGTTTCGCCGATAGCCCGACCCATAGCGAGCAAGACAGCCGCAATGATGCCGCTCCGCGCAGCCGGCACAATTACGCGCCAGATGGTCTGCCAGCGCGTTGCCCCTAAGGCATAGGAGGCTTCCGCATATTCACGGGGCACTGCTCGCAGCGCCTCATCCGCAAGACTCACTAGGGTCGGCAAGACCATAACGCTGAGCACTAAGCCCGCAGAGAACCCGGTCAAACCGGTGTTTAGGTTAAAGACGCGTGCCACAAAAGGCGCAATCACCGTCAGCCCCAAGAAGCCCCACACTACCGACGGGATGCCGGCGGTCATCTCAAACACGGAGCGCAAGAGGACACTCACCTCACGGGGCAAGAGCTCCGCTAGGCTCACAGCCGAGAGGATGCCGATGGGGCACCCGAGGACAATGGCCATGGTGGTGATCATAAACGAGCTGACGAGGAAGCCCCTAATCTGAAAAGTAGGCGGAGTGGAGACCGGTAACCACCGGTCTCCAGTGAAGAAACTAAGATCAATCTGCTCCTGAAAGAACGGCCAAGCCTGTGCCGCTACGAACAAGAAAATCGCGGCGGTTAGGAGCAGGACTGTGTATCCCGCTACAGTGACTAGTCTCTGCTGGTACGGCACAGCCGACCCTCCTCGAGTTGCTTTAGTTGATCGGAACGAAGCCTAAATCGCGCACGATTTTTTGCCCTGCGGCGCTCGTCACGAAGTCAAGGAACGTCTTGAGGTCGCCTTTGACTTCGCCGATAACGTAGAAGAAAAGGGGACGCGCCAAGCTGTAGGTGCGGTTAAGCACGACATCGATTGAAGCAACCACGGCCGGTGATGCCTCGTCCGCCTTTAGGCCGAGCACCGCCACGGAGGGACGTACGTAGCCAAGCCCAATATAGCCGATGGCGTTCGCGTTTTGCGCCAGTTCCTGCACTATGGCCTCGGTAGAAGGCATCATCATGGTAGCAGGCGCAAACTCAGCCTCATCGAGCACGAAGTCCTTAAAGAACACGTGCGTACCTGAAGTGGTGTCGCGGGATAACAGGACGATAGGACCATTATTGCCGCCAACTTGATTCCAGTTAGTGATCTCACCCTTGTAGATGGCCGCCAGCTCAGCGATGGTTAGCTCCTTTACAGGGTTAGAGGGGTGTACGGCAATCGCCAGACCGTCCCAAGCGACTATAATCTCATGCAGGGTGCCGCGAGCTTGCGCCTTAGTCCGCTCGCTCTCCCTAATGTCGCGCGAAGATTGCGCGATATCGGCCTTGCCGTCAATCAGGGCGGCAATACCGGTGCCGGACCCACCTCCGGAAACCACTACCTCAATGTTGCGGTTAGCCTTCATAAACTCTTCAGCCAAAGCTGCCCCCATGTTGACCATGGTGTCAGAGCCGTTAATGTCAATCACGGTCGTCTCGCGTTGACAGCCGACGGCGGTAAGAACAACAGCGAGCGCCAAAGCTAAAAGGATAAACTTTTTCACGGTAACCCTCCTCGTGCTTATTGTGCAACGCGCACGAACGTAATAATACCGCGCGCACACTAAAACAAGGACAAGGTATTGTTAAAGAAATGTTAAAGAGGCAAAGAAAAAACAAAAGTCGCTCCCCCGGCGGTTCTACTTTCCACCGCTACAGACCCGCCGTGCGCTTCCACAATATGTTTAACGATGGCGAGCCCAAGCCCTGTTCCCCCTCCCCGCGCAGCGGAACCTTTGAAGAACCGCTCGTATACACGGGGGAGATGTTCTAGCGGTATGCCCGGCCCTTCATCCCTAACCGCCACTCGTACGCCGGAGGCTGACTCCTGCACGTCCACCGTGACCGCACTCCCGGGGGGAGAAAACTTAATGGCGTTATCCAGCAGATTAATAAACACCTGCTTGAGCTTACCCCGGTCGGCGTGAACTATGGTCGACACGGGCGAGTGCACTAGGCGCTGCTGTTTGTTCGCCCATAGCCCTCGCAGGTCCTCAACAACTTCTAGGACTAGCTCACTTACCGGGAACTGACTCTTAATCAGCAGCTCACGCTCGCTCTCTAGGCGCGAAAGCAGTAGTAGCTCTAGTACCATTTTCGTGAGTCTGTCAATTTCCCCTGCCATGCGATGCAAGAAGTCCACCGCTACTTCCCGCTCGTCGATGGCTCCACGCACGAGATTCTCGACCATGATGCCTAGCGCCGTGAGCGGCGTGCGCAGTTCATGGGAAACATTGGCCACAAAGTCACGGCGAATATCTACAGCGCGATAAACTTCCGTTAAATCCTGCAGTGTAATAAGGATGCGCCCTGACACTAGGGGAACTACTGCGGCGCGTATGACGCCCGCGCCTGAGCCTCTCAGCGACACCCGCCGGTTCACGGCGACGCGTTCCCTGCGCGCCTGCCTAAGGAGCGCGGCGATGTCAGGATACCTCTCCAGCAAAGTGTCGCGCGTGCCCACGGCTGCCGCCGCCCTAAAGCCAAGCATGGCCTCCGCCGCGGCATTGAGCAGCTCAATGTTCTCCTGCTTGTCGATGAGTACAACTCCGTCGCGCGTGGAGCCGAGAACTACGCCGAGCCGTTCGGCCGACATCTGCACGTGGTGCAGTTCGTGCTGCAGGCTGTCCGCCATGGCATTGAGGGAGCGGGCTAACTCGTTGGTCTCTTTTGGCCCCTCGGCTACCGCGCGCTCAGAAATCTGCCCGCGCGCAATGCGTCCGGCCACTTCTGTCATGCCGCGCAAGAGCTCGCTGATGTTGCCCACGTACGCCATGGACACCACGGTGACAAGCAGCATAATCAAGATGCCCCACGTTACTACTTGCAGGCGCAGGCGCGCGAGAGCAACGTT
>CAYGHR010000002.1:26453-38208 GCA_964349715.1 uncultured Peptococcaceae bacterium | reverse complement strand
CCTCGGATGGTGTGTCGTTAAACGCGGCACGAACTACCTGCTCCGCCAGATAGGCCTGCCGCGTTAAATCTTCTCCCACACGGTTAACAACAAGCAAGCGATATTGTGTCAGCTGCCGGCTGCCCATTAACGACAGCGAAATGGCGAGGGTAACGAGCGCAAGCAGTATCCACTGCCCACACAGACCCTTAGGCATGTAGCTCAGCTAGCTTGTACCCCACGCCGCGCACTGTCAGCAGGTAGCGCGGTTCGCTCGGGTCGGGTTCTAGCTTTTTGCGCAACCAAGTAATGTGCACATCGACTGTACGGGTCTCCCCCGAGTAATCGATGCCCCATACCCTTTCCAACAGAAAGTCGCGCGTGAAAACGCGACCGGGGTTCTTAGCCAGCAAGAGAAGCAGGTCAAACAGCTTAGGGGTTAGCTCTAAGTCCACCCCGTCGCACAGCGCGACATACTTCTCCGGATGAAGCGCAAAAGGTCCATAGTTGACGACAGTCTCCGTAGACGCCTCCCGCAGAGCTTTAGCCTCCACCCGGCGCAACACCGCACGGATTCTCGCCAACAGGATGTTGAGGGAGAAAGGCTTCGTTATGTAGTCGTCGGCACCGATCTCCAGCCCAACTACCGTGTCTAATTCGCTGTCGCGCGCCGTGACCATGATTATAGGCACACTGCTCTGCGCCCTAATCTGTCGGCAGACCTCCACACCGTCTAAGCCCGGCAGCATGCGGTCGAGCAAGACTACGTCCGGGGCGACAGCGAGTGCCAGTTTCACTGCCTCTGTACCGTTGTCGGCGGCATATACCTCAAAGCCCTCGCGCTTCAAGGCATAGGTTAGGCCGGAGCGAATATTCTCCTCGTCATCCACGACCAAGACCTTACGCACTATGGCACCCCCTATCCGTAAGCTCGAGTTCTCATGCCTATTGCGGCCGTTTTACGGCAAACAGCAACTGCCCGCCTACAGCTAACTCGTCCTCCACGTAAGCCCTAGCCTCGCCTTTGCCTATACCTAGTTTCATGGACAAGACACTGACTTCTAGGCGCAGGCGGTCGCCGGGAAGGACAGGCCGCCGAAAGCGCACGCCGTCGATGCCCGCAAACAACGCCAACTGCCCCTTGTACTCCGGCAACGACAGAATCGCCACCGCGCCGACTTGAGCTAACGCTTCCACCACCAAGACACCCGGCATCACCGGGTGATTTGGGAAATGCCCCGGAAAGAACGGCTCGTTGGCCGTGACGTTCTTGTATCCTACGGCTCGCTGGCCCGGTACTAGTTCTACGATCTGATCCACCAGCAGGAAGGGATAACGATGGGGGATAATCTCCATAATCTCCTTTACGCCGAGCGTCGCGGGGCCTATGCTCTCGCCACGTTCTTCCTCGCGCATCAATACCGCCGCGTGTCCCGATGCGAGGCACTGACTGCGCCACGCAGGACATCGAGGTTTTCTAGGGCCTTGCCGGTGCCATGGGCTACACAGGATATGGGGTCATCCGCAACGTTGCAGGGTACCTGAGTAACTTCGGCAATGAGTCTGTCTAAGCCGTCTAGGAGCGACCCTCCACCCGTCATAATAATACCCTTGTCCACTATGTCGGCTGCCAGCTCAGGCGGGCACCGCTCTAGGACTGAGCGCACTAGGGCCACAATGTTGTTGGTGGGCTCGGCAAAGGCCTCTAAGCACTCCAGCGAAGTCAGGGTGATAGAGGCAGGCAACCCTGAAACTAGGTCGCGTCCCCGCACCTCCATGCTGGCGTTACGGCCCGTGGGGAAAACCGTGCCGACATTGATTTTAATCTCCTCGGCGGTACGTTCGCCAATCAACAGATTGTAGCGCTTCTTGACATAGCGAACCATGGCTTCGTCGAACTTGTCCCCGCCTATGCGCACGGAATCGCTAATGACCACGCCGCCTAGAGACATAACGGCTACATCGGTAGTGCCGCCGCCAATGCCTAACACCATGCTGCCGTGCGGCTTCCAAATGTCTATGCCTGCGCCAAGCGCAGCGGCGACAGGCTCTTCGATTAAGTAACATGCCTTTGCGCCCGCGTTCGTAGCCGCGTCTTCAACCGCCCGCTTTTCGACGCTGGTAATGCTCGAGGGCACGCACACCACCACGCGCGGCTTAAACATGGGGTTAATGCCGCACACTTTAAGAATGAAGTGCTTGAGCATCTTTTCCGTGATTTCAAAGTCGGCGATTACGCCTTCGCGCAGCGGTCGCACAGCAGTAATGTGCCCGGGCGTGCGCCCAATCATCTTGCGCGCCTCTTCGCCGATGGCCAGCACCTTATTGGTGTGCCGCTCAATGGCTACGACCGATGGCTCATTAAGTACTATACCCTTGCCACGCACATATACCAATACCGTTGCCGTTCCTAGGTCAATGCCGATGTCTTTACCTCTAAAACACACGTAATAACCCCCTTGTATGCTTGTCCGGCTCCGCGGCACAGGACTGCATCTGTCAAAGGGGTTAGTTCTACTAAGTAGGCCAATTCTCCTGCGCGTTTAGGCGTGGCTACGCTCGTATTTACGGCGGGTGGCGTCGCCTCCCCGTAAGTGTCTGGTGGCCTTGTTAAACTTAAGAACTTCCGCTACTTCCTCATACAGGCCGGTGTTAATGGACTTGAGCCTGTCTGTGAGGTCTTTATGGACGGTGGACTTAGAAACATCAAAATGATCGGCTGCAGCACGCACGGTAGCCTTAGTAGCAGCAACATACCTAGCAATTTCTACCACCCGCTCGTAGATGTGGTCGTTCACTCTCCCCCGCCCCCCGTAGCTCCCTACTTCAGTAAATGTATATGAGCGGGGAAGTGGGTTATGCCTATGGGTCGCCATACTTGTCACTTAGATTACGGCTTGCACGCGGTATAATATATTAACGCGACCTTTGCCGAGTGTAGTCTCCTTATGGCCGCCGAGGCGCAGTGTAAGCAGGCTTTCTTTGTGCTCGAGGGCGCCATCCGCCCCTTGATGATCCAAAAATTTACTAAATAGAGGTGTTGAAATGAGTACCACGTTAAAATTCTTTATGCTACAGACCTGTCCCCACTGCAAGAACGCCGTGCGCTGGATGGAGGAACTGCGCGCCGAGAGTGAGTCCTATGCGCACATCGCAGTACAGACCATCAACGAGCGCGAACAGCCGGATGTTGCTAAGCAACATGACTATTACTACGTGCCCACTTTTTTCCTGGGCGACACTAAACTCCATGAGGGAGTAGCCAGCAAGGAGAAAATACGCGAGGTCTTCGACAGGTACCTCATTGACAAGCGGGCGGAGTATCCTCTAAAGTAGACATGTGCAGTATACCCTATGGGGTATATTTAGGGCTAGGATTACAGGTGTTTAATATGAAAAGCGGAGGGCTGTTATGAGTAAGTTTTACATCAAGGCGACGCGGGCTTTCACCCCCCTTAGGCGATACGCATGGATCTTTACGCTATTGGTCGCTTTCGGGGGACTGTGGTATCCCCGATTGGGTCTGTTGGTTTTTGGCGTTATTTTCTCCCTCACGGCCATCTCCCTCTTTAAGGGCCGTTACTGGTGTGGCAACTACTGCGCACATGGCAGCCTCTTCGACCAGCTGCTTCTGCCGCTGAGTCGCAACCGTAAGATACCCCCCTTTTTCAAGTCGCGTTTTACGCAAGTTGCTATTCTGTCATGGTTTATGTACAACCTCACCAGCAGGTTCATTCGTGTTGCCGGCCTGTGGGGCGAACTGCACTTCTGGGACAGATTAGGCTTTGTCTTTGTGGGTAGTTATCTCATGGTCACAGTAGTTGGAGGCACACTCGGCATCATCTTTACGCCGCGGAGTTGGTGTCAGTTCTGCCCCATGGGCACAATGCAGGTCCTCATGTACAAGCTAGGTAAGCTACTGGGCCTGACGAAGCGAAGGGACGAAAAAATCACTGTCGCCGCGATAGAGCAGTGCCGCAAGTGCGGCAAATGTGCCCGCGTCTGCCCCATGCAGCTAGTTCCCTACACCGAATTCACACCTGAGCGGCAGTTTGCGCATGAAGATTGCATTCGCTGTGTTACCTGTGTCAAACATTGCCCGGCAGACATACTGGCCTTAAGCACCACAGATGTAGCATATGCCAGTGCGGGCCGTTAACGCGGAAGACATCTTTGCGGAGAGCGCATAGGCACGTCCTGAGATAATGCTTGACAGCCAAAAGCTCGTCAGATACAATGTCGCTGTGCACTATTTGTGCACAGCGACATTCACTATAAACCGACAATGGAGGTGTATTGTGGGAACCGCAACTATCGCGGGAACCGGAGCTTTCCTTCCGACACGTATTGTGACGAACAAAGACTTAGAAAGTGTCGTGGAAACAACTGACGAATGGATAGTGAGTCGGACCGGCATCAGCGAGCGCCGCATCGCCGACCCGGAGCAAGCCACATCGGATTTGTCCTACATGGCCGCCCTTGACGCTCTTCGCCAGGCGCGCCTCAGGCCGGAGGAGCTTGATGCCATCATCGTCTGTACGGTGACACCGGACATGGTATTCCCTGCGACGGCCTGCATTATCCAAGCTAGGTTGGGCGCTCACCGAGCGGCGGCGTTTGACTTAGGCGCGGCCTGTACCGGGTTCGTGTATGGCCTGCAGCTGGCGAAACAAGCGATTGAGGCCGGCAGCTGGAGACATGTCCTGGTGGTGGGCGCGGAAACACTTTCCCGCATTGTGGACTGGCAGGATCGCAACACCTGTGTGCTGTTTGGCGACGGTGCCGGTGCCGCGGTGATTAGCGCAGACGGCCCGGGCCCACGCATACTGGGGGTGCACCTCGGAGCCGACGGCTCGGATGGACATGTGCTTACTCTCCCTGCGGGAGGTTCTAGGCTACCTGCGTCGCTTGACACTGTTAACACTCGACAGCACTTTGTGCACATGAACGGACAAGAGGTATACAAGTTTGCCGTGCGCATTGTGGACGAGGCCTGCAGCCGTCTGCTCGACAAGCTGGGGTTGAGCTATGCAGATGTCGATTATTACATCCCTCACCAGGCAAATGTACGCATTATTGAAGGTTTTGCTAAGCGCATGAAGTTGCCGCTCGGCAAAATTGCCATTAACCTCGACAAGTACGGCAATATGTCCTCCGCGTCGATACCTGTTCTTCTGCACCAGTATAGCGAGCGTTTTAAGCCGGGAGATAAAGTCATGCTCGTAGGTTTCGGCGGCGGTCTGACTTGGGGCTCCTGTCTTTTGGAATGGCGGGTGGCAGATGAACAGAGATAGAGTGAGGGCGCTGCTTGGCATTCAATACCCAATCGTGCAGGGAGGGATGGCCTGGGTCGGCACGGCAAGCCTAGCCGCCGCTGTCTCTCAGGCCGGGGGCTTAGGCGTTGTGGGAGCCGGCCATGCCCCAGCCGAATGGGTAAGGCAAGAGATTCGCAAGATACGCGCGCGTACCGATAAGCCCTTTGGCGTCAATGTGATGCTCATGTCCCCCGAGGCTACAGCTGTAGTGCAAGTCGTGGCCGAGGAACGTGTGCCTGTTGTCACTACCGGCGCCGGAAGCCCCGGCCCATACATAGACACTTTGAAGAACGCCGGCTGCAAAGTTATCCCCGTGGTGGCCTCCGTGGCGTTAGCGCGCCGCCTTGAGCGCATGGGAGCGGACGCCATTGTTGCCGAGGGCTCGGAGGCGGGGGGGCATATCGGGGATATCGGCACCATGGCCTTGGTGCCGCAAGTGGTCGATGCCGTAGGCATCCCGGTGATCGCCGCCGGCGGGATAGCCGATGGACGCGGCATCGCCGCCGCCTTGTTGCTAGGGGCACAAGGC
Source organism: uncultured Peptococcaceae bacterium (assembly GCA_964349715.1). Classification (GTDB taxonomy): domain Bacteria; phylum Bacillota; class UBA994; order UBA994; family UBA994; genus UBA994. The sequence continues at coordinate 32,385 of CAYGHR010000002.1, read as the reverse complement.
GTGCAGCTCGGCACACGATTCATTTGCACCTCGGAGTGCGAGGCACACATCAACTACAAAGAGGCCGTCGTGGCGGCCGGCGATCGCGACGCGGTAATCTGCGGCGCCTCCATCGGACACCCCGTGCGTGCGCTGAAAAACCAGCTGACACGTGACATTGTTGCCCTCGAGCGACAGGGGGCCAGCGAGGCAGAGCTGCATGAACTGGGTGCCGGTCGACTGCGGCTCGCCTTTGAGCAAGGGGATGTCCATAACGGGTCGCTGATGGCCGGACAATCGGCGGGACTAATCCGGGACATTCGTTCCGTACGGGAAATTATGCTCATGCTTATCGAACAGACCGAAAGCGTTTTAGGGAGGTCGGTATGGAAAAACTAGTCTTCCTCTTCCCCGGCCAGGGTAGCCAGTACGTAGGAATGGGCAGGGAGCTAGCTGCCCGATACAGCGAGGCGGAAGAAGTCTTTGCCGTAGCCGACACCGCACTGGGCTTTCCCTTGCGCGATGTAATGTGGCACGGACCGACAGAGCGTCTTGCCCAGACTGAGATTACGCAACCCGCGATTTTGACATTTTCCATCGCCCTGCACCGCGTGCTCGCCGCTCACAAAATTACGCCGGCGGCCGCTGTCGGCTTGTCGCTAGGCGAATACTCCGCCCTTGTGGCTGCGGGGGCTATCGGCTTTAACGAGGCCGTGCGCTTGGTGCGCGAGCGTGGCCGGCTGATGCAGGAGGCTGTCCCCGCGGGTGATGGCGCTGTGGCGGCGGTGATGGGACTCGACGCGCCCCTAGTTGAGCAAGCGTGTGCTAGGGCGGGGGCGGTGGGGATTGTGGCGGTGGCTAACTACAACTGCCCGGGTCAAGTGGTGGTTGCTGGGGAAACTGCAGCCGTGGATGCGGCTCTATCTGAGTGTAGCGCACGCGGCGCAAAACGCACCGTGAAGCTTCCGGTCAGTGCCCCCTTTCACACTGTGTTGCTGTCCGGTGCGGGTGAGGCATTGCGCCCGTACCTGGCAAGCCTGACGTTTAGTCCCATGCTCATCCCTGTAGTGAGCAACGTCACCGCCGACTACCACACCCCGGGTGAACTGGTGAGTTCGTTGGTGGCGCAAGTGAGCAGCCCGGTGCGTTTTGAAGCCTGCATACGTCGCTTGCTTGCGGATGGATACCGCAGCTTCATTGAGGTGGGAGGAACGTCACTAGCATCCTTTGTCAGACGCATCGACAAAGAGGCGCGTGTGCGTAGTGTGGAGAACAAGGATGATTTCGCCCAACTGCTGGAGTGTAGGAATACCTAGGGGGTGATTTGGTGAAGGTAGCTTTAGTGACAGGCGGCTCGGGGGGCATAGGGCAAGCCGTATGCCGCGAGCTCTCGACTGCGGGTTTTGCCGTCGCAGTACACTATCACAGTGACCACGCCCGCGCAGAGACTGTGGTGGAGGAGCTTACTGCGCAGGGCGGCGAGGCATGCTCCCTGTCAGCCGACATCTCGGATGCGGCTGCCGTAGAGGCTTTGTTTGCCGAGATTATGCGCCGCTTTGGGCGTATCGACGTTGTCGTTAACAATGCCGGCATCACGCGCGATGCGCTGGTGCTGCGCATGAAGCTTGAGGACTGGCAGAAAGTCATCGACACCAACCTGACGGGGGCCTTTTTAGTCAGCCGAGCGGCGGCCAAGATTATGCTGCGGCAACGCAGCGGCAAGATTATCAATGTCGCTTCGGTAGTCGGCTTGTCCGGCAATGCGGGCCAAGCGAACTACGCTGCCGCCAAAGCGGGGCTCATCGGATTAACGAAGACCTTAGCCAAGGAACTGGCCGGACGCGGCATAACCTGCAATGCGGTGGCCCCCGGCTTTATTGCAACTGCTATGACTGAGGCCCTATCGGCAGAGGTAAAGCATGGCTTTATCAACTCGATTCCCCTCGCCCGCCCCGGCACGCCCGCGGACGTAGCCGCCGCAATTGGCTTTTTGGCTGACGCCAAGGCGGACTACATCACCGGACAGGTACTCGCCATTGACGGCGGCATGAGCATATAACACGACGAAAGGAGGTGATGAGGTGGAGGAGTTGTTTGGTCGTATGCGACCTATTATCGCGGACAAGCTTTCCGTTAGCGAAGCAGAAGTAGTTATCTCTGCCGCTTTTAGGGCTGACCTAGGTGCCGACTCGCTCGATTTGGTGGAACTCGTAATGGCGCTAGAAGAGGAGTTTGGCATTTCTATCCCGGAGTCTGACATGGGCAAGATCATGACTGTGCAGGATGCCGTCTCTTACGTAGCGGCAAAGATTGCCTAGGGAGGTGGGAAAACATGAGGAGAGTAGTGATTACCGGCCTAGGCGTGGTGTCGCCTATAGGCACAGGGCGCGAGGCGTTTTGGCAGTCGCTGCTTGCCGGTAAGTCCGGCGTGGAAGCAATTACACGCTTTGACACCACGGACTTTGCCACCCAAATCGCGGCCGAGGTCAAAGACTTTGACCCCGGCCTCTACATGGACAAAAAAGAGGCCAAGCGCATGGACCGTTTTGCGCAGTACGGCGTGGCCGCCGCAACGCTCGCGCTGCGGGATGCCGGTCTTACGGTCAGCGAGGACAATGCGGCCCACATCGGGGTGTACGTAAGTGCTGGTATCGGTGGCATGGAAACACTCGAGAACCAATTTGCCGTACTTAGGGACAAGGGGCCCGCCAAAGTAAGCCCCTTCTTTGTGCCGATGATGATCGGCAACATGGCGGCGGGGCAGATCGCCATCGCACTGGGGCTTAGAGGTCCGTCTAGCGACATAGTCACAGCCTGCGCCAGCGGTACGCAAGCCGTAGGAGACGCCTGCCGCGTGATTGAGCGCGGGGACATCGAGGTCATGCTGGCCGGAGGGGCTGAGTGCGCGATTACGCCGCTGGCGGTGGCCGGCTTTAACTCGGCGCGCGCGCTAAGTACGCGCAACGACAGCCCCCATACCGCCAGCCGTCCCTTTGACAAAGAGCGAGACGGGTTTGTAATGGGTGAGGGTGCGGGGGTCCTGGTGCTGGAGAGTCTGGCGCATGCCGTTGCGCGCGGCGCGCACATTTATGCCGAGGTCATTGGCTATGCCGCGACAAATGACGCCTTTCACATTACCTCACCTGACCCAGAGATGCGCGGCACAACGCGTTGCATGCGTAAAGCTCTTGCGGACGCAAAGCTGAGTCCTGCCGATGTGGACTACGTCAACGCCCACGGCACGTCTACCGACCTTAACGACAAACTCGAGACACGCGCCATTAAGGAGGTGTTTGGCGAGCACGCCTACCGGCTCGCCATCAGCTCCACTAAGTCAATGATCGGGCACTTGTTGGGAGCAGCAGGAGCTGTAGAGCTAATCGCCACATCCCTGTCGATCGACACGGCGATGGTACACCCGACAATTAACCTGACCTCGCCCGACCCAGATTGTGATCTCGACTACGTGCCTGACGGCGCACGACAACTGCCGATTCGCGCCGCGATAAAGAACTCGTTTGGCTTCGGCGGCCACAACTGCACCTTAGTACTGGCTAAATATACCCGCTGAGCGAAGCATTTTCCATTTGTATTTTCTACTGCTACTCTGACACTTAGGCGCCTTAGACATGTCTAGTAGAGAGAGGCTATTTTTAAGAACGGGGTGTCAGAGTGCAAATACCAAAGCTTAAAATTGGGACAAAAACTGCGCCCGTGCCGATAATCCAAGGCGGCATGGGCGTAGGCATTTCACTCTCCTCGCTCGCCGGAGCGGTAGCTCGGGCCGGCGGGGTCGGCGTTGTTTCCGGCGTGGAGATTGGTTTCAACTGGCCGACTTACGCGGACGACAAACTTACGGCCAATCGGGAAGCCTTACGCTGGCATATCCGCCGAGCGAAAGAAACAGCTCGCGGCGGCCCGATTGGGGTTAACATCATGGTTGCAGTCAGCGATTACGAAGCGATGGTCGCGGCTGCCGTGGAGGAGAAGGCAGACATCATTTTCTGTGGGGCGGGACTGCCGCTCTCTTTGCCGGCTCTAGTCGCCGGCTCAGACGTGTGCATTGCCCCCATTATCAGTTCCGCGCGGGCCGCGGTGCTCATCACCAAGCAGTGGCTTAGTAAATACGACCGCCTGCCGGACGCAGTTGTAGTGGAAGGGCCCTTGGCAGGCGGTCATCTCGGGTTTTCGCGGGAACAGCTCGCGGATACTTCGGGCAAGTACTCCCTTGAGACCATTTTGAGTGAAGTTGTGGCGGCACTACAGCAATTGCTTGGCACAAGGGCACAGGACGTCCCCATCGTTGCCGGAGGGGGCCTGTACACGGGCTATGATATTGCCCGCATGTTGCGACTGGGGGCCAGCGGAGTGCAAATGTCCACCCGCTTCGTGGCGACAATAGAGTGTGACGCGCCGCCGCAGTTTAAGGCGGCATATGTAGCGTCTCGCCCGGAAGATATTGTGATCATCGACAGCCCGGTCGGTATGCCGGGCCGAGCAATACGCAATGCGTTTCTCGAGGAGGTTAAGCTCGGCGAACGCCGCCCCGACTATTGCCTCACCAATTGTCTTAAGCCGTGCATCCCCAGTGCGGTGCCCTACTGCATCGCCGCGGCGCTAATCAACTCTGCAGAAGGGCGGATGCAGGACGGCTTTGCCTTCTGCGGCTCGGAAGCCCACCGCATCGGGGAGATAACCACCGTGGGAGCGCTGTTGGCAGAACTGATGGCGGAGCTAGAGCAGGCGTAGAGGCGCGGGGGCTGGGGAAGCTGGGGCGATGAATCAGGAATCAGGAAACAGGAATCAGGAATCGGGAATCATGACCGGGGCGCAAGGGAATGCATTCCCTTGCGCCCCAACACGCCTCCGTCCACACTCCCCGAAGCGCGAAGTGCAAAGTGCGTAATGCAAGGGACGAAAAATAACAGCAGGACATGCCTATGCATATTCCTATGTATATAGTATAATTAGTGCTGCAAAACATCTGCTTGTGACACCTTTAATGCAACACCATGACCACCCAGAGAGGAGGGGGGCCGTAGACGCCTTGTGACATAATTCACTTATTCGGCTCATGGGGTCACAAACATATGCGAGCAAGTCCTAAGTATTGCCTAGCTGCAACACTAAGAAGGTGGTGACGGAATGCCCCTATTCGACAAGATAGCTCTTTGGTTTGAGAGTATTAACGCCAAAGTGGAATCCATCCTGCAGGTTTCAGTTTATGCCCTAGTAACCATTGTTACGCTTGAGGTCTTCGTGCGCGCTGTCTTCGGTGCACCCCTCATTTGGGCGCGCGATTCCATGCTTTGGTTCTACTCCATCATGCTGCTGTTGCCGGTGGCCTACTACTACTCCCGCGGCGCACATATCTCCGCAAGCGACCTTGTACAAAGCTTCAATCTATCTACAACCACCAAGAACACTTTGAACCTTGTCAACAACCTCGTTCTGCTCTTGGTCGCGGCAGTCCTCGTTAACCCGGCCTTCTCGCGCCTTATGGTTTCGCTACGCATTGGAGAGCGGTCCATTCTCACGCTCTGGCGTCCACCGTTGTGGCCTTTCTTTATTCTCATCCCACTCACCTTTACTTTGGTCGGCGTGCAGGCGCTAATTGGCGTAGTAAGGTCGGCAATGGCACTAGTTAAGGAGGATGCACAAAGATGAGCCCGCAGATTATGACCGTACTGTCCTTTGTGGGGCTCATTGCGGGTATCCTCATGGGGATGCCCGTATCCACCGTTTTGATGAGCATAGGTGTCCTGATTGGTTTTTCGACCTTAGGCCCGCTAAGCCTTGACATGATGGTACGCGGCGTATTCTCCGTAATGGCAAATGACACGCTGGTAGCTTTGCCCCTTTTTGTGTTCATGGGCTGCATGCTGCAGTCATCGGGCATTGCCGACCGTCTGTTCCACAACTTGCGTTTAGCCCTAGGCTCCTTGCGCGGGGG
>CAYGHR010000002.1:23161-26353 GCA_964349715.1 uncultured Peptococcaceae bacterium | reverse complement strand
ATTACAGTCCCTATCTTTACACCCATTGCCATCTCCATGGGCTGGGACCCCATCTGGTTCGGTATGCTTATCTGCGTAAATCTGCAGATGTCCTTCCTCTCGCCCCCGTTTGCGTATGCCATCTTCTACCTGAAACAGGTTGCTCCGCCTGAGTTGCAGCTGCAACATCTCTATCGCGGAGTATGGCCGTTTATTGGTTTGCAGGCCTTAGGCCTGCTGCTTATCGCGTTGTTCCCCGAGCTCGCGTTATGGCTGCCGAGATTGCTGCTTAGGTAGTTAAGGTGTTCTGCTGTTGTAGAAATGGCGACACCTAAATTAAAGGGAGGGTAAACTAGTGAAAAACAAAGGTCTCGCAATCCTACTCGTCATTGCCGTATTGGGATCATTCGCGGTCGGCTACGCTGTCCGGCCGATGGTCACACCTACGGCCGACCCCGGCGAAGGCCCAGGGGAAGTTACCAACTGGATTATGCAATCAGGTTACGCTGCCGGACATCCAACCTTTACCCGTCTGCAAGCCTGGGTCGACGATGTTAAAAAGGCCACTAACGGCCGCCTCGTCATTACCTTACACCCCGTGACCGCGATAATGCCGCAAGCGGAGCAGTTCACAGCCGTTTCGGGCGGAACGTTACAAGTCTCGCTTGGCCATGGTGCCTGGTGGATCGGCACAAACCGCGCCTTTGCTCTCTCCGACGCACAGGCCTCGGGCCTTACCTCGGAGGAAATGCAGTTCTGGTTAATCAATCATGGTGGACTGGCAAAGATTCAAGAGCTCTACGCCGCCTACAACATCCATTGGCTCCCCGGCGTCGACTTCCCCGCCGAAATGTTCCTTTGGTCTAAGAAACCCATCCGCGTCCCCGCTGACCTACAGGGCGTAAAGGTGCGCGCCGCCGGGCTGGCACTAGACGTCTTTAAGCGGTTAGGGCAGGAGGCCTTCTTTATGCCCGGGGGAGAAATTGTTCCCTCGCTCATGCAAGGGGTAATTGATGCCGCTGAGTTTACCCAACTCTATGGCGATATCGCTCTGGGATTCCACGAGGCAGCAAAATACGTCAACGTCGGCAGCCGCGCTACGGCCATGACAGTAGGTCTTGAATTTAATAAGACCGCATGGGACAAGCTTCCCGCCGACATGCAGGCGATTGTCACCAATGTCACAATGGCGCACTTTATGTTCAATGACGGCCACCACCGCCTGCTCGAAAAAGAAGGCCTGCTATTGGCGAAGGAAAAGGGCGTCACCATTGTTGAGGTGTCGGATCAGCTCAACAACTTGTTCCGTAGCACCTGGGACCAGCTAAACGATGAGGAAGCAGCCAAAGACCCCCGCTTTGCCACTATCTGGAACTCGCTGAAGGAGTTTCGTACCAGCTACCGCGAGCTAGCTAGCACGATGTGGCCTTGGGAATAGTCTAATAGACAAGAAAGGCTCCGTCCCTTTTGAAGCAAAAGGGACGGAGCCTTTTGCTTCACACGGGCACCATCCAAAGCAAAAGGGACGGAGCCTTTTGCTTCACACGAGCACCACCCATACCGTATAATTTGAGGTAGGTGATAATTGCCTGATCAAACTTGGGGAGGCGGTAACTTGGAAAAAGACAAACGGATCGCGGTGCTCATTGACGCCGACAACGTGTCCGATAAGTACATCAAATACATCCTCGACGAGATCTCCAATCACGGTACGCCCACATACAAGCGCATCTATGGCGACTGGACTAAGCCACAACTCGCTGCTTGGAAGGCCGTACTGCTCAACTACTCCATTACTCCGATCCAGCAATATAACTATACTTCAGGGAAGAATTCGTCGGACGCTGCGCTAATCATTGACGCCATGGACATCCTCTACTCTCACAATGTCGATGGCTTTTGCATTGTGTCCAGTGACAGTGACTTTACACGCCTAGCGGCTCGCCTGCGCGAGGCTGGCATGTTGGTTATTGGCATGGGGGAGCAAAAAACGCCCATGCCGTTTATCTCCGCGTGCGAGAAGTTCAAGTACCTAGAAGTACTCGCTTCCATGGCTGTTAAACCCCCGTCAGATACTGCGCGCAAGGAGCAACCCAAAACGGAGGGTCCTAAACTAAGCGCGGCCCCTCCTAACGAACTCATTGAGGCGATCAAGACCATTATCACGGAAGTGTCGGACGAGGATGGGTGGGTGTTTTTGGGCGAGTTGGGCAATATCCTCACTAAGCGTTACCCCGACTTTGACACGCGCAACTATGGCTACAATAAACTGACCCCTTTTGTCGCATCCCTAAAGCAGTTTGAGATGCGTTCCACGCGCACCAGTAACCCCAGCATTAGCCTCAAGTACGTACGAAACAAGGACTAACGTTTGGCAGGGGGTGACCCCCTACTTACTTGCCGCCGTCCTCCGCCGCTAACTCGCTCTTTTGAAAGTTAAAGGGTGGCCGCAGTGCCGGTGGCGACTAGTCTCGCCTGCGGCATCTTATTGTTACAGTTGCACTGCACTTCCTGCGTTTCACCCGACGGGCACATCCCAATTGCCCGCCCCTCCCACGGCATGTACAATGGTAGGGTGAAGGAGTGAGTCGACATGAGTAGCACAGTTTACTTTACACCGCTAGCCGATGGCGCGGCCGTGACAGAGCAGGCCCAAGCTCTCGTCAAACTGTATGAACGTCTCGGAGTGAGAGACGGCCTGTCAGCGGGTGACTTCGTGTTAATTAAGTTGAGCGTAGGCGAGAAGAACAATGTAACCCACCTCGCTCCCCTCTTGGCGAAGACTGCGGTGGACAAGGTGCGAGAGTCCCGTGCCGAACCTTTCTTGGGGGAGACCGCCACGCTGTACAAGGGCGAGCGCATGAACGCGGTGAAACACCTTTTGCACGCACAGCGACAGGGATTCGACCTGAACGCGGTGGGAGCGCCCTGGGTTATGCTGGACGGGCTGCTCGGCAACAGCGAACAAGACGTGGAAATTGATGGAGAGTTATTCCCGAAAGTAAAGATCGCCCGTGATGCCGTCCTAGCAGATGCCCTAATCACGCTCAACCACCCGACGGGCCACATCGCGACGGGGCTTGGCGCTTGCCTAAAGAATCTCGGCATGGGCCTCTCCAGTCGCATGGGGAAGATGCGACAACACAGCGCACACAAGCCTAAAGTAGCCCCCGAGAAATGTGTCATGTGCCACAAGTGCCTGCATTGGTGTCC
>CAYGHR010000002.1:17063-23061 GCA_964349715.1 uncultured Peptococcaceae bacterium | reverse complement strand
GTGAGCCGCCGGCAAGAAAAACTGATCCCCGACCTAGGACTTCTCGCCAGCCGCGACCCAGTGGCGATAGACGTGGCCACCCTTGACCTCACAGCGCAGGCGCATGCGCAAAATCTTGCCGCAATGAGCTACCCCAACCATGACCCCTATATCCAGCTACGTCACGCCGCCAAGATTGGCATGGGTAAACTGGAGTACAAACTCGTCACCGTTTGAGTGATCCTGCCCCTAGGAGCTCACTTGCCGTCTTAGGAGGATAGTTTTATTAGACTGAAGATTCACCGCTCGCCCACTCCGTCCCTAATGCTTCCTAATGCTTAATGCTCACCGCAAAGGTCTTATCACACCACTCTACCTCTGCGCCAAGGTACTCACTCACAAAGCGCATGGGCGCCATGGTTCTGCCTGTACAGGCAACTGGTGCCACATCAAGGGTGTAACTTATGCCGTTCACAGTGGCATGCCTGCTGTTTAGCACGAGCCTAATAGTCGTGTTCGCTTTTGCGATTACAACCGCATTCTCTCGCTCTATCCAAGTTACCGTAGCTCCCATCTGTTCAGCAATGACCCGTACGGGCACAAGGGTGCGGCCGTTGATGATGATGGGGCGGACATCGGTGTAGATATTGTGCCCGTTTAGTACCAGCGAGGGGTTCGCGGGGTTGCCGGCAAATCCATAGAGCAGGTATTTTGCTCGCTCCTTTCGGAATGCGTTTAGCCCTGCCTGGTATTCCTTCTCCATCTGCTGAGGAGACAGATCCCGCTCAAGCCACAGGCCAACTTTGTTGGTCCCCATGACTTTGTCAAACATGACCATGGCAGCCATCGTGGGCCCGCTCTTTGGAACCGCAAACTTCCACAGCTGCCGGGCATAGAACAGCGCGTAAAGGCCGGTCTTGGCTGGATTGAAGGCGCGAAAGTCCGTGATTGTGAGACGAGCTCCCCCCCATGACCCACTGGGTTCCGGGGTGAAGACCACTCCGGGGAGGTTTGCTCCATTAAGCAGGGCAGCAAAGCGGTTAGACTCGAGGCCTCTCCCACCTACCCACTTGAACTTAAATGCCATGCCCACGCCTGTGCCCTCGGCAAGGCCTGTGGCCATGTAGCCAAAAACGCTTTCAATGTCGGGGATGTTAGGAGAGGTCTGTACCCAGGAGAGACCCGTATCCTGGTAGATCATCTCCCTTGAGTAGCCCTCCATGCGCACTACTACTAGATTGGCGCCGATCAGGCGGTTAAAGTACAGGGCCAACTCTCCTATGGTCATGCCGTGAGCCATAGGCAGATTGTCAACGCCTACAAAGGTCTTGTAGTTGTCCTCCAAAACCGGGCCTTCAACAGTGAGGCCGCCGAGAGGATTGGGACGGTCCAGCACAATGATCTGTTTGTTGTTCTCCTTGGCCGCTAACATGCAGTAGTTCATGGTGGAAATATAGGTATAGGTTCTAGCGCCAATGTCCTGAATGTCAAAAACCAACACATCGATGCCGGCCAGCATGGCTGGTGTGGGTTTCCGGGTAGAGCCATACAGGCTGTACACAGGGATTTTAAGGGTAGGGTGTGTATATGATTCAACCCAAACCCCGGCCGGTGCCTTACCGTCAATACCGTGCTCGGGACCATAGAGAGCGGTTAGATTGATGTTTGGGTCCCCGGCAAAGACATCGATCAAGGACTGGCCGCTGTTGTTCACTCCACTCTGATTGGTCACGAGTCCTACGCGCTTCCCCGCGAGTAAACTGCGATGTTTATCTAGGAGCACCTCGTTCCCTAAGCGAAAAGTGTTGCTTACCTGAGAATCGGTAACGGCGCGTGCGGTGTTGGATGCGACGAGGGTAGGCAGGAGCAGGGATAAGGCCAGTAATGTCGCAAGTAGTCGTGTCATGGTGCGCCTCCCCCAAGTGATGATGATTCATTATCCCTTATTCTAGAGCAGAAGTCTATAATTGATAGCAACAGTTAAATATATACAAACATAAATCTGTGATTCACTGATGCAGCAAAAGGCACGCCCGGAGCCAAGAAGGGCGAGTTCAAACACCGTGGCATGGCCATGCCGGCCTCACCACGGTGTTTGCTGTGAAGCAAAAGGCTCCGTCCCTAATGCTTCAGTTTGGGGGCGGGGTCTTGTGATTCGTCGCCCTTGAAGAGGGCGAAATAGAGATGGGGTTCGTCGGCAACGCGCGTAGGGGAGTTGGGTCCTACCTGCCCGAGTGCCTGTCGCGCAGTGATGTCCTGCCCCACGCGCACGGCGACAGAGGCGATATTGGCGTACTCCGTGCGCCAACCGCCTCCATGGTCGACAACGACACGTGTGCCCCACTCGGGGTGGTTGGTTTCAATGGTTTTCACCCGCCCGGGATAGGCGGCCACCACGGGGGAACCCGGCGTTGCCGCTATGCCAATCCCGAAGTGATAGCGAAAGTCTTGGTGCGTAGCCGACCAACGAAAACCGTACTGCTTGACAATCTCGCCTGCCACCGGCCGGTGCAGGGTATCTATGGTCACGGGGGCGGCCATAGCAGGCACCGCAGCCGGCGGCGCAACCGGTGGCGCTGCGGTAGCGGGTTGCTCGGGCGGCGTTAGTACCGTTTCCTTGGGTGGGTCGGCAGGAGTTTCTCCCGCGGGTTGAACGACGGGGTCGACCGGAGGAGGGATGACCACCGGGGTCTCCCGCTCGGGGGGAGTAAAGGGAGGCCTTTCCCCTAGGAAGCGGTGGGGGCTGTCCCACCACCAGGCGCCCGCTAAAGCCAGTACAGCTAGCATATAGGCGGCGACAAGAAAGCGACGATTGCGGATGAGGCGCGACAGCGGCGTACCCAGCACCTTCCTATATACGTTGTTCACAAACAGCAAGGCCCTGAGCCGTAAGCGCGCCAGTCGGGAGATAAAAAACTTCATGTGCTAACACCTCCTGACTATCAGTGTTAGCCAATAATCCCCAATCTATACGTGCCCTTAGCGAGGAAGTTCTGTGACGTGCGCGCCTCGGTAATAATGCGCCAGAATCTCCCTAAAATTGCGTCCCGCTTGGGCTAACCCATCAGCCCCGAACTGACACATCCCTACGCCGTGCCCGAAGCCACGGGTGGCTATCGTCACGCGGTCGGACTGAATGGTAAGAGTAAAGTTCGTGGAGTCTAGGGCAAACAGCGCGCGAAACTCCGTCCCCCGCATGGTGCGGGTGCCCACTCTTACGGCCAGCACCCTACCGCTTGCGCTGCGCTCGGCGACGGTTAGCGGCGGCGTCCGTGACCGCAGAGCTCGCGCAGTTACGGCAACCGCCGGGTTCCACTGCGTCAACCTGTCTGTCACTTCGGTGAGTGTAAATGTTTGCTGCCCCGTAAGCCTCCTTGAGTGTTGACAATAGTCACAGACTACACTGGACAAGTAAGGATATTCATTTGTCCATACTAAGTTCGCGTACTCGGTGCGCCCGCCACATGTGGAATGGAAAATCGGGTCGATAACCTGCCCGTCGTAAGTAAGCACCAAACCCGCGGTGGCCTCGACCGCCAGCCGTATCTTGTAGTAGTTGGCAGAGAAGTCCAATACGCCCCACTTCATCTTCTGCGCGGATACCGGCAGGTAGGCCTGACAATGCGCGGGGTCATCGCACACATCGGCCCCCGGATGTCGGTTACATCCGTTGCCGCCAAGAGACCGCATCCTGCGCACGGCATATGTGCGTGCGGCCACGGCCTGGGCCTCTAGCGCAGCGGGCGCAAAGAGCGCGGGCATTTCCGCGGCCACAACACCTTGCACATAGTCTTCCAGAGTGAGGGTGATGACTTGCGCGGTGCTCGTAAGTAGCACGTTGACGAGGTAGGGGCTCACAACAGGCGGAGGGGGTGGCGCGAGCCACCCCCAGAAGGAGACTATGAGTGCAGGTAATACGACGAGCGCTGACATGATACATGCGGCAATCAGCCATAGGGTTCTCACGCGGTTTCACCTCCGGCATAACATCTATATGCCGTAGTGGGGCCTCGTTAGAATTACTCCAGCCAAATGTCGGCTCCCACTGACCTCAGTTTGGGGACGATGTCGACATATCCGCGCTCAATGTGGCTGATGCTACACACTTCTGTGACGCCCTCGGCCGCAAGGCCCGCCAGGATTAGGGCAGCTCCGGCGCGCAAGTCCGAAGCGGTGACAGGGGCACCGCTTAGGGCACGCACTCCGCTGACAACCGCGCTGCGCCCATCAGTGCGTATATTTGCGCCCATGCGGCGCAATTCCGGCACGTGCATAAAGCGATTCTCAAAGACTGTTTCTGTGATCATACTGGTACCGCGCGCAAGGGTCAAAAGCGACATGAGCTGCGGCTGCATATCCGTAGGAAACCCCGGGTAGGGAAGCGTCTTAATGTCCACCGGCTCGATGATACCGTTGCTCACCACGTGTACCCCGTCAGTTAGGCTATGCACGGTAACGCCGGCCTCGCGCAGCTTCGCGGTCAGGCTGATGACGTGCTCGGGGATAACATTCTCGACAATCAGGTCGCCGCCCGTGATGGCTGCCGCCACCATGTAAGTGCCTGCTTCAATGCGGTCAGGGATAACACGGTAGGAATCGGCGCGAAGCAGCCGCCGTCCATGCACTACGATAGTGTCGGTGCCGGCCCCTTCCACCCTACCGCCCATGCTGTTAATAAAGCAGGCGAGATCTACTATTTCGGGTTCCTCGGCAGCGTTCTGAATTGTCGTTACCCCCTGCGCGAAGCAGGCGGCCATCATAATGTTCTCTGTTGCCCCTACGCTTGGAAAGTCCAGATAAATCGTATTGCCGACAAGCTGCCTCGCGGTAGCCTCAATGAAGCCGTGCCCAAGGACAATATCCGCTCCGAGGAGACCAAACCCTTTAAGGTGCAGGTCAAGCGGGCGCGCCCCAATGGCACATCCACCGGGGAGTGACACCCTGACTTTGCCTAAGCGCCCAAGCAGCGGGCCCATGATTAGGACAGAGGCGCGCATCTTGCTGACCAAGTGAAACGGCGCTTCGCTGGCCGTAAGCCGCTCGGCATTTAGCTCTAGCACACCTTCCCTCCACTGTGCTTCTACACCTAGATGCTCGAGAACTTCAACCATCGTCAGTACATCCATGAGACGAGGCACAGACTCAAGTTGTGTCACGCCGCTCGGTGCCATCAGCGCTGCTGCCAATATCGGGAGTACGGCGTTTTTTGCTCCGCTTACTTCTACACGGCCGCGCAGTTCGTTGCCACCGCGCACGAATATACTTGGCATAGTATCCCTCCTTCCTGCCGTGTACGGCACAAGTTTATTATGCCCGGAACACAAGCTCCTTCATATGATGGCGGCACATGTAGGCCAGGATAACCACACCCACGTGTTGCCATCTTGTTCATTGTAGCGCATACTTAAAGACAAATTGGTTTTTCGCTCTCCCAGTGTGATGCCCGCGGGCAACATGCGACTATAGGCGGTAAGGTTCAGCACGTTTCCGTCGCTGTAGAAGTCTAGCATATCCGCCGCCAAAACCCTCAGTACACTACCTACCAGCACTTCTGCCTCTCTCGGGGAAAGGCGACCGCCGATAACACCCACCAAACAAGCGGTAATCGCCGGGGTGACGAGGGTGGCTGCGAAGAAATCGTCTAGCGCTTGCTCTATCGCCCACACGTCGGCATGGCTTGAGCGCACCGTCGCCACTAGGTAGGTAGCCGCGTGCAGCGCTTGGACATTGGCCTCCACATGGAAGGCGCCCGCCGTGAAAGCGACCGACGCCATACGCATGTCCGCGTCCTCAGTGTATTGCGCCGTGGCGACCACCCCAAAGGCGGTACGGGCGGCCGCGGTTAGAAGGTGCTTCAGCTCGGACTGCGTCCTCTCGCCCGCCCGCAGCTCTGCCCACCCGTTCATGCTTATCTCCAGCCGCGCCGCACCGGTAGCGGCGAAAGCCCGCTCTAGGTTAGCTAGGTTAGGTGACGGCATTTGCGTGGCCAGAGCGCTGCCTAAGAGGCCTAAGAGCAACA
>CAYGHR010000002.1:0-16963 GCA_964349715.1 uncultured Peptococcaceae bacterium | reverse complement strand
TTAGGTGACGGCATTTGCGTGGCCAGAGCGCTGCCTAAGAGGCCTAAGAGCAACACTAGGAGCCCAACTATTACTTTCGTCATGTTTTTCTGTTCCCCCCCCTTGTGTGATGATTATTGACCGGGGGAGAGATCAATATACTAACATGCAAAGAGGGCCGCCCGAAAGCACCGGCAGCCCTCTTTTGGAGGCGACTCCCAAGCGCGCTTTACTTGGCGCGCACTACGTCCTTGATCTTCATCAAGCGCGAGATGGCCCCGCGTTCCTGCTCCGAAAGCTTCATGGAAATGCTCTTCACGGTGTCTTCTAACGTTGGGATAAGCACGTACTCCAGCGCGTTTACCCGGCGCCGCGTCCGCTCGATTTCTTCCGCTAAGAGTTCAAGCGCACGTTCAACGCCCGCGAGTTCAACTAAGGCCGGGAGCAACTCGGAAAAAACACCTAGCGCCATATCTAACTCCCCCGAGGTGCCTGCCATGCCATAGGCATAGACGTCACCCTCTTGGCGCAAGCTGAACACCGGCGCGGTAACCGACATCATGCGTTTCTCGGTCACCAGAAGCTCCACGCGCTGCTTAGGAAACATGATCGCTTCGTCGAGCATCTCCGGCGTCATCACGGCACGGGCAATCAGGAAGCTCTGGAAGCCTAGCCTTAGCTTCTGCTCCACGGTCAGACGCAAGCGTTTGACATCGCGCAGCAGCGACATAAAGCTCTTCATGAGCTCATCGCGCTTGTCCTTTAGCAGTTTGTGTCCTCGCTTGGCAACTCGCACACGCTTTTTTAGCCTGAGGAGCTCCATGCGAGTCGGGTTGACTCTAATGTTCACCGTTCGTTACCTCGCTTCGGCCGGCAGGTACTTCTTTATGTGCTCCTCGCGCACGCGCTTTAGCTCCGTCACCGGTAGCAGCGCCAGTAGCTCCCACGCTAGGTTTAAAGTAGCGGCAATGTCGCGGTCGGCATGCTCGCCTTGACTGACAAAGCGCTGCTCAAACTCGTCCGCAAACTTGGAAAAGCGCTTGTCTACATCGGACAGTGCGGCTTCCCCTAGGATAATGGCCAGCTCCTTCGCCTCTTTGCCGCGGCTGTAGGCGGCAAACAACTGGTTAAGTACGCCGCTGTGGTCCTCACGTGTCTTACCCGCGCCGATACCTTTGTCTTTAAGCCTAGACAAGGAAGGCAACACGTCAACAGGCGGATAGATGCCCTTGCGGTGCAGCTCGCGTCCGAGAATCAGCTGTCCTTCGGTGATGTACCCGGTCAGGTCGGGGATGGGATGGGTCTTGTCGTCCTCGGGCATGGTGAGGATGGGTATCTGGGTAATGGAGCCGGGACGGCCTTGGATGCGCCCCGCTCTCTCGTAAAGCGTGGATAGGTCGGTGTATAGGTAGCCTGGATACCCGCGGCGTCCCGGCACTTCTTTGCGCGCGGCGGAGATTTCGCGCAGTGCCTCGGCGTAGTAGGTCATGTCGGTCATGATTACCAGCACGTGCATACCTTTCTCGTAAGCGAGGTATTCGGCGCAAGTCAGAGCGATACGCGGGGTAGCGATACGCTCAATGACAGGGTCGTTAGCTAGGTTGATGAACAGCACCGCGCGGTCGATAGCGCCGGTCTTGCGAAAATCGCTCGTGAAGTAATCGGCTTCCTCGAAGGTAATCCCCATGGCCGCAAAGACGACGGCGAATTCGCTGTCGCTGCCAAGCACCTTAGCTTGGCGGGCAATCTGCGCGGCTAGCTTGGCGTGCGGCAGACCCGAACCCGAGAAAATGGGCAGCTTTTGTCCGCGCACGAGCGTATTCATGCCGTCAATGGTGGAGATTCCGGTTTGGATGAACTCCGAGGGGTAGGCGCGGGCATACGGATTGATTGGGTTGCCGTTAATGTCTAGGCGTTTGTCCGGGATAATCGCGGGCCCGTTGTCGCGCGGGGTGCCAAAGCCGTCAAACACACGCCCCAGCATATCCAAAGAAACGGGCAGCTCAATAACTTTACCAAGGAAACGCGCCTTGCTCTTCGCCATGTTGATGCCGGATGTGCCTTCAAAAATCTGGACTAGCGCCTTGCCGCTCATGGCCTCCAGCACGCGCCCGCGGCGAATCTCGCCGTTTTGGAGCTCAATCTCCACAAGTTCTTCGTACTTAACGCCCTCAACTTTGTCTACCAGCATGAGGGGTCCTGAGATTTCGGTAATAGTACGATACTCTTTCTGCATGCTCTTCTCCCCCCTCCTACTTTAGTTGCTCGCGTATACGCGCTTCGATGGCGTCAAAACGGTCGATCTCGCTCTCCGGCAGGTACTTGGCACGGGCAATCTCTACTCGTACCGGGAGTTCTAACAGTCGCTCAAGCAGAGTCCCTCGGCGCATGGCCGCCTGTGCTTCTTCGTAGAAGGTGAGAATTAAACGCATGACGCGGTACTGCTTTGGCAGAGAGGTATAGGTGTCTACTTCGTGGAAGGCGTTTTGGTGCAAGAAGTCCTCGCGAATGGACTTAGCGGTCTCAAGCGCAAGACGGTCGGAAGGAGACAAGGCGTCTATGCCGACTAAGCGCACGATTTCCTCAAGCTCGGATTCCTTTTGTAGCAGGCGCATAGCATCTCTGCGGTAAGCGGGCCACTCCTGACCGGCGTGCGCGGCGAAGAACTCGTCTAGCCGTTCGGCGTAAAGTGAGTAACTTAAGAGCCAGTTAATGGCGGGGAAGTGGCGTGATTCCGCCAGCCGCGCGTCTAGGCCCCAAAAGACTTTAACAATGCGCAGAGTAGACTGTGTTACCGGCTCCGACAGGTCGCCGCCAGGCGGGGAGACTGCGCCAATCGCCGTCAGCGAGCCCTCGGTGCCGTTTAGATTAACAACAGAGCCGGCGCGCTCGTAGAATTCGGCCACGCGCGAACCGAGATAGGCGGGATATCCTTCTTCCCCGGGCATCTCCTCTAGGCGGCCGGACATCTCGCGCAACGCCTCTGCCCACCTAGAGGTGGAATCGGCCATCAACGCTACGGAATACCCCATATCGCGGTAATACTCGGCGATGGTTATACCGGTGTAAATCGACGCCTCGCGCGCCGCTACGGGCATGTTCGAGGTGTTAGCGATGAGGACCGTGCGCTCCATAAGTGGTTCGCCGGTTTTGGGGTCGTGCAGCTCCGGGAACTCCATCAGTACATCCGTCATCTCGTTGCCGCGCTCACCGCACCCAACGTACACGACGATCTCCGCGTCGGCCCACTTGGCGAGTTGATGCTGTACGACGGTCTTGCCTGAGCCAAAGGGCCCGGGAACGCAGGCGACGCCACCCTTAGCGACGGGGAAAAACATATCGATGACGCGCTGCCCGGTGATAAGGGGGGTGGCGGGAGTGCGTTTCGTGGCATAGGGACGACCTTTGCGCACAGGCCACTTCTGTATCATATTGAGCGACACGGGACCCTCGTCCGTGACAAGGCGAACGACGACATCGGTAACCGTCGCCTGCCCGGCAAAAATCCACTCTACGCGACCGCGCACGCCGGGGGGAACCATTATCTTATGTGTTACTAACACTGTCTCGCGCACGGTGCCAAGCACGGCACCCGGTGCTACTTGGTCACCCACAGCGACTGCGGGCACAAAATCCCACTGTCTCTCGCGGTCTAGGCTAGGCACCTGGATGCCGCGGGTGATAAATGCGCCTGTGCGCTGTTCAATCTTGTCTAGGGGGCGCTGGATGCCATCGTAAATCGAGGTCATAAGCCCGGGACCGAGCTCTACCGACAGGGGAGACCCGGTTGAAACTACGGGCTCGCCGGGGCCTACGCCGGCCGTCTCCTCGTATACTTGTATGGAGGCACTATCTCCGCGCATCTCAATGATCTCGCCAATCAACCCTTTGTCGCCTACCATGACCATATCATACATGCGCGCATGTGACATACCCGCGGCGACGACTAAGGGTCCGGAGACTTTGACAATAACGCCTTCCTGCCTTGTGGTATTAGCCATTCGTCTTTCCCTCTTCCTTGAAAAGAATATCTACCCCAATAGCTCTCTCCACCATTTTGCGGAGACGCATCTGTCCGAATCCGGTGCTACCCTGATTGTCGGGGATCACGGTAAAGATAGGCAAGGTGCTTTCGCGTGCCGCGCGGATAAGGTATTCCACTTGGGGGTAGAGGCGCTCTGTGATAAACACCACCGCGAATCCCCCCTTAAGGGTCGCCTGCACCGCCGCTACCGCTTGGGCGCGGTCAATGACTTCAAAGGTAGCAAGGCCTAGCGCGCTAAACCCGCGGATGGTATCGCCGTCGCCAATAAGGCCAATCTTATGCATACCCCTCACGCAGCCTTTCGCGAATTTCTTCGTTGGGCACACCGTTGAGCTTGCCAAGCATAATAATGCGGATGTTTCTTACTTCGTTTTCCTTGGCCAGTATGTAGTTGATTATGGGCTCAGGACCAAAGGCCGTAAACCGCACGGTGCGCGAGAGCTCGGCCTGAAATCCGTCGCTTAACTTCTCGAGCGTAGTCAAACCGCGCGACTCAAGTAAGGCGCCAATGCCCTGCTCGACGACGGCCCGGTAGGGCGAGGAACCAAAGCGCGCGACAATCGCGGTCCAGTCCTCCGTTAACGCCTCGATGAACACAGCTTGAGGCATCGTTCCCCCGGCGAGGAGGTTCTCCGCAAGGAAGTCGCGGCCGCGCCCCAAACGCTTCGTGCGCACGAGGCTTCTGATATTAGCGAGGTCAGCCTGAACCGCAAGAAGCCGCGCCAAGAAAGCATAGCCGTGTTTCTCGGCTGTCGCCGCGGTATGCGCATACTGCATGCGGTCAAGCACTAAGTCAATAACCCTAGGGTCTTTGCTTTCTTCGTAGGCTAGCGCCGCTGCACCGGCAAATGCGTAGTACTCCGGCGGCACGCCGGGGAACTTCTCTTGCTGGCAAATATAGCTCATAAGCTTGGCGGGTACAATGCCTGTGTCTATATACAGATGGTCGAAGCTCTGCCCTTGAAACTGGGCCTTCAGCGCTACCTTCATGTTATGGATGTCGTACTTAATGAGAAAAAGGTCTACTAGCGCTTCATCGGGTAAGAGCTTTTTCATTAGGCTGTAGACACGGGTGATTTCCCCCGCGGTGACCGCAGTATAGTCGTGCGGCCCTGCGGCGCGCGACACTAAATCGGCGTATTCAGTCTCGCCTAAGACGCGCAGCGCCTCATCGGCACTCTTCGCCTCTACCATGCGGCCTAATTTCGCCATGTCCAGCAATCTAGTCTCAAGGACTCTGATGCGGCCCACCGCATAGGCGTAGCGAGAGTCATGTGAAATGGACACCAGTCTTCACTCCTTCACGTGGCGCCTAAGTGCGGGCACTAAGCAAAGAGCACCGCTGCCACTTCCGGCTCGATCTGCTCGCGCACGGACTTTTGCAGGGTGGGAAACGTGACGTTAATCTCAAGGTTGTCACCTAGGAGGTAGAAGCCGCCGCCGGTCGGGCGGTGTTCTGCTCCGAGCGTCAGTTCCCCCCGCCTGCCCTTCGCGCTTAAAGCCGCGTTAACCTCGGCGAGAAAGTCCGGCCCAAAGATGTGACTGTCCTCGCGCGCGCATACCACTTGTTCTTTGCCGGTTTCCACGGCGCCTAGCAGCATAGTCTTAAGCAGCTGTCTCTGTTGGGGTGTCGGCAACGCGCGCAGTTCGGCAAGTGCTGCCGTAAAAGCTTCTTCCATCACGGCTTGCTTAACCGCAAGCAGCTTCTTTCTCGCCTCGAGCCTAGCTGCGGTTAGTAAGCGAGCTTCTTCCTCGGCCACACGCGCCTCGGCACCGGTAATGATGCCCTCAGCCTGCGCGGCCGCCTGCTGCTTAGCCTCTCTTAGCTTAGCCTCTTCAGCGGCGTAGCCTGCGGCGTAGATCGCTTGGACTTGTCTTTCGGCATCGCCGAGAATCTTGGCAATGATACTCTCTAAGGACACAAGCTCAACTCCTTACCGAGCCGCTGCTTAAAGAACAACTCTGTTGATCAAGAGCAGGCTGGCCAAAAGGCCGAAAATAGCGTAGGTTTCTACCATGGCAGGCAGGATAAGGGCCTTACCGGAGGCGTCGGGGTGCTTAACGATGATGTTCATAGCCGCAGACGAGACTTTCCCTTGCCAGATGCCACTCATAAGTCCGTTGACGGCTGCGGGTAAGCAGGCAAAAAACAGTTGCCATCCTTGGTCTATGGTTACAGTGCCTGCCGCGCCGAGAAGATTCCAAATCCAAAAGCCAATAAGCAACCCGTAAACGCCCTGTGTACCAGGCAAGGCTTGTAGGAGCAAGAGCTTGCCGAATTTCTCCGGGTCCTCGGACATAATTCCGGCTGACGTCTGCCCGGCAATACCTACGCCAATACTAGATCCAGTTCCGCCAAGAAAAACTGCTAGCGCTGCACCGAGAATTGCCAGCCCCGTACCGGCGTTTAGTCCTAACCATTCCATTTTATTCTTCCTCCATTACTTTCATTGTATAATAAGCCTTCTTGTAGGCACTAGCCCCTAAGGACCGTGAATTTTGACTCGCGTTGGAAAGGTTTAAACGGCACGCCCCCGCCTTCAAAGAACTTGGTGAAGAACTCTACGAACTGCAAACGGGCGGCGTGGACAAAACAGCCCAAACCAGAAAGCAACAAGTTGAACAGATGCCCTCCAACTAGCAGGAGCAAGGCCCCCAGCCAACCCACCACAGGTATAGGCACCAACATCATGGCGATAGTGTTTATGACCATAGCGATGACGGCACTCGACATCCCCAAAGCCATCAAACGGGTGTAGGACAAGGCGTCGCTGAAGTAGCCTACGCCGCCATAAAGTGAATACAGGCCTAGGCCAAGCTTGCCTAGAACACCCTTTGCTCCTCTTCCTTGGGTAGCCACTACTAAAACTGCGCCCAGCAATGAAGCGTTCTGAGCCACTCCAGCCATGCCGCTTAACCCCGGCAAAACGCCGGTCAACGCCAGCAATACAAGTGCGAGGAGCAAGAACAGCCATGAACCTTGGTCTAACACTGCTCCCGTTCTATCGCCGCTGCGCCAACTCATATACGCTTTTAGGCCTATGCCAAGTAAGATGTGGATCACCCCTAGAGCGACGGAGAAAGCCATCAGCCCCATAGGGTTAGTAATGGGGTCAATCAAGACCAAGCTTTGCCTGATATCTTGTATCACTTGAACGGGAACATAGTCTAAGAGGTCGCCAAAAAACCCGTTGACAGCAAAACCTACCGGCACCGCAATGAGCCCCGCCAGCATGAAGAGGCTAAAGAACTTGCTTGCGCCTAAGTCTATCTTGTACTTTTTAACAAACCACCAGCATGCAGCTAGGATTAGCAGCCCGTAGCCCGCGTCCCCTAAAGCTAAAGCGAAAAAGAATCCAAAGAACGGAGCCAAAGCGAACGTCGGGTCGACTTCGGCATACATCGGCCATCCATACATGTTTGTAACCATCTCAAAGGGCTTGGCCAGCTTTGCGTTCTTTAGTTTGATGGGTGGCGTCTCGTTAGGGGCCGGGTCGTCAAAGCGAATATAAACGTCGGGGAACCGCTGCCCTAGCATCTCGGTTAGGCGCGCCTCGGTATCGGCGTCAGTCCAACCTTCGAGCCAAAAGGTCTGCCGCGTATCCTGTGTGCCTGCCTGTGCGCGTTCACGCTGCAGAAGGGAGCCGTAGTTGTCGTAAAGCACTTGCAGCTTAAGTTTCTCCTGTACGAGGAGGACACTCGCCTGAGTAATAGCCCGAGCCTCGGCGTCAAGCCCCTGAAGCTTAGAAAGCACTGCCGCCAAAGCCTCCGCCGGAGTTCTCTCGCCTGTTGCCAGTGGGGCTGGGGTAAAGATAGCCTCTTTGACGACAGCGGGAGAGACCGAAGTATGATAAACCACCGCTAGATTTACTCTGTTGCCGACGGTCTGTACTTCCTCGAGGTGGTAGAGTCCCTGGCACTCCAGTTCCAAGCGCTCCAGAAAGACCTTCATGTCCTTCCCTGCCACGGTGCCAAAGACCACGTTTACCGCGCCGCTTTGCTCGGCCTTAAGCTTGGCCTTGAGGTTAGCCCAGGTTATGAGGGCGCTCTGCTCTGTCTGCAACTGGCGTCGCTCGGACGCAATCTCTGTCAGCCGTTTATCGTACTCCCGCGTTTGCTGCGCTACGGCCCGTCCATTAAAGCTCCCGCGAATTTCGGCGTCAAGCTCAGGGGAAACACCTGCTCTAAGACCCATAAAGCTGTCAATTAGGCCTTCTTTGTGACCGTCAAACCGCTTTAGATAGACCAAAGCGCGGCCGATTTCTGCCTGCAGGGCTTCGGCCTCACTGGCGGCAACCCCAACTGCACTTACCTGCGCCTTCGGCTGACGCTCTTTTTGCTCGCCCATCGCCAGCTGCAGAATAGACCATTCCTGCAATGTCGCCACGAGTTCCTGCTTGCGGGACAAGTGGGCGATGATATGCACTTTTCGCATCCTAGCTACGGCCATCGCGCGTCATTACCCTCTCTCGTATTAGCTTTACGGCGGCCTCAAGTCGTGCGCTGGCCCTCTCCCGCAGCTTCGCGCAATCGGCGTCTGACTGTAGCGCGACTTCGTGTGCTTTGGCCGTAGCTCCCGCCGCCCCCTGCTCGATTATGTGTTCCGCTTTGTGCCGAGCCACGCTAACCTCACGCTGCACTATGGCTGTAGACTCAAGTAGAGCCTTCTCTAAGCGCTTAGCTACTCCTGCCTTAGCCGCCAGCACCATTTGCTCGGCCTGCGTTTCCGCTCCTTTGATTTTCTGCAAAACATCCTGCACCCTCATCACCTTCCTTAAGAACCGGTTATGCCACCTGTTCTGCCGTCCACACTATACTACACATTCTTTAGGTCCCAGGCAACAGCATGGCTTTGGCATTTTGTCGTTCCACGCCCTTCTGTGCGGGCTAGTATGTCCATTCTGCCGGCCGCTCCGGGGTGTGCCCAAAGAAGTGCAATAATCCCTTGGCAATACGGCTCGACGCCCGTCCGTCGCCATAAGGGTTAACGGCCTTACTCATGGATTGGTAAGCCGCACTATCCCCGAGGAGCTCACGCGCCGCTGCCACAATCCCCGCACGCGAAGTCCCCACCACGCGCACAGTGCCAACCTCTACCGCCTCGGGACGCTCGGTGGTGTCGCGCAGCACCAGCACCGGCACACCCAGTGACGGTGCCTCCTCTTGCAGGCCGCCGGAATCGGTAAGGACCAAGTAGGAACGTGCCATGAGGTTGTGAAAGTCGTCGGTGTCAAGCGGGTCAAGCAGGGTGATACGCGGTTGTCCCGCCAACAGCGCACTCACGACCTCACGCACGGCGGGGTTAAGGTGCACAGGGAAAACGATATGGCAGTCGGGATACGCAGCCAGTGTGTCGAGCAGCGCCAGACACATCTCGCGCATGGGTTCACCCCAGCTTTCGCGCCGATGCACTTCCACCAGAAGAATCCTGCCGGGAGTGTTCTCTAAGACTTCGCGCAGGGCCGGCTCATGGTACTCGTAGTGGGGCCGCACAGTCGTAGCTAACGCATCGATTACAGTGTTGCCGGTTACGTAAATACCGGCTTCACTCACGCCTTCCCGCAGCAAGTTCCGCCTGGCGGTGGTGGTAGGGGCGAAGTGCAGGTCTGCCAGCGCGCCGGTCAGCTTGCGGTTTATTTCCTCGGGAAACGGCAAGTACTTCATCTGCGTGCGCAGTCCCGCCTCTACGTGTCCAACCGGAATTTGGCTGTAGAAGGCCGCTAGGCTACCCGCAAAGGTGGTGGAGGTATCGCCGTGGACAAGCACAATGTCGGGACGGTCCACGCGAAAGATTTCGTCTAACCCGGTGAGAGCACGCGCAAAAGTCTCGGGCAGGGTCTGCCGCTCCCGCATGATATTTAGGTCGTACTGGGGCTCGATGGCAAACAGCCGTAGCACTTGATCTAACATGGCGCGGTGCTGCCCGGTGACACACACCGACACACTAAACTCTCGATGTCGCCTAAGTTCGGCAATCACCGGCGCCATCTTGATGGCCTCCGGTCGGACACCAAACACGGTAAAGACTTTGATGGCCATGAAGCAACCGCCCTTCGCTAAATACTTTCGACCATCAAGCCCGCTTCTGTCAGGAGTTCTCGGCTAAGGAGGTCGGGATACCCGTCGGCAAACACAACGCGCCTGATGCCGGCGTTAATGAGCATCTTGGCGCAGAGGACGCAAGGAAAATGCGTAGTGTAAATAGTGCCCCCCCTGATGGACACGCCGGAAAGGGCAGCTTGAATAATGGCGTTTTGCTCGGCGTGCAGCCCGCGGCAGAGCTCGTGTCTCTCCCCGGAGGGGACATTTTGTTGCTCGCGCAGGCAACCTACGTCTAGGCAGTGCCCTAACCCCGTTGGCGCACCGTTGTAGCCGGTGGTGAGTATGCGCTTATCTAGGATGACTACGGCGCCGACGCGGCGGCGCAAGCATGTACTGCGCTCGGCTACCGTGCGGGTTATGGCCATAAAGTATTCGTCCCAGCTAGGCCTCATCATTTGGTGCCAAACAGCCTGTCCCCCGCGTCACCGAGCCCGGGGACGATATAGGCGTGCTCGTTAAGGTGCGAGTCGATGGCGGCCGTGAAGATGTCGACATCGGGGTGGTGGTGGTGCAGCTTATCAATGCCCTCGGGTGCGGCTATCAGACACACCAGTTTAATCGACTGCGCTCCCCGCTGCTTAAGGAAGCCTATCGCGGCAACGGCGGAACCGCCGGTCGCGAGCATCGGGTCAACCACGATTAGCTCGCGCTCGGCTACGTCACTTGGCAGTTTTACGTAATACTCGACCGGCAAGAGCGTGGCCGGGTCACGATAGATGCCAATATGCCCTACCTTGGCCGCCGGGATCAGGCGCAACATGCCGTTTACCATGCCGAGGCCGGCACGCAGGATGGGAATAATCCCAAGCTTCTTGCCGGCTATAACCTTACTCCGCGCCATAGCCACAGGTGTTTCTACTTCGCAGTCAACGAGGGGGAGGTTGCGCGTTACCTCGTAGGCGAGAAACATGGCCACTTCCTCCACCAAATCGCGAAACTCCTTGGAACCCGTATTTTTATCGCGGATGAAGGTCAGCTTGTGCTGGATCATGGGATGGGCCACTAGGTGCACGCGGTTCAAGCGCATTCCTCCCTATTTGGCACTCTGATACAAGGGAAACTGACGGCATAGGGACGCCACGCCTGTGCGCACTTGCGCGAGAACGGCGTCATCAGTCGGGTTCTCTAAGACATCCGCAATGAGCCTGGCGATTTCTTGCATGGCTTCTTCGTCCATGCCCCGGGTGGTCATAGCCGGAGTGCCGATACGGATGCCGCTGGTGGTAAAGGGGCCCTCGGGATCAAAAGGAATGGTGTTTTTGTTGACGGTTATGCCTACGGAATCAAGCACTTTCTCCGCCTTTTTGCCGGTTAGCCCCTTGCTCCGTAGATCCACTAACAGCAGATGGTTATCTGTGCCGTCAGACACCAGCTTAAACCCGCGGCTCTTAAGCGCTTCAGCAAGTGCGGCAGCGTTTCTTACTACTTGGTCCTGGTAGCCATGAAACTCCGGGTGCAGAGCCTCAAGGAAAGACACGGCCTTAGCCGCGATGATGTGCATCAGGGGGCCGCCCTGCATGCCTGGGAAAACAGCCTTATCGATGGCCTTTGCCCATTCGGCAGTGCAGAGGATCATGCCGCCGCGAGGCCCGCGCAGCGTCTTATGTGTCGTAGTGGTTACGAAGTGCGCAAAAGGCAGGGGACTCGGATGATGTCCGGTCGCCACGAGCCCCGCTACATGGGCCATATCTACCATAAACAGCGCGCCGCAGGCATCGGCAATTTCGCGCAGGCGCTTAAAGTCAATAACGCGCGGGTAAGCGCTAGCCCCGGCCACCAAGAGCTTAGGGCGGTGGGAAAGTGCCAGCTGTTCTACCTCGTGATAGTCGATAAATCCGTCCGTGCCTACGCCGTAGGGGATAAACTTATAGAGGAGACCGGAGAAGTTTACGGGACTGCCGTGCGTGAGGTGACCGCCATGCGACAAGTTCATGCCGAGCACAGTGTCGCCTGGGTTCAGACAGGCAAAATACACCGCCATATTGGCCTGCGCGCCGGAATGCGGTTGCACATTGGCGTGCTCAGCCCCGAAGAGCTTGCAGGCGCGCTCACGCGCGAGGTCTTCCGCGCGGTCGACGACATGACAGCCGCCGTAATAGCGTTTGCCCGGGTAACCTTCGGCGTACTTGTTGGTTAACACAGAGCCCATGGCTTCGAGGACGGCCTTGCTCACGAAGTTTTCGGAGGCTATAAGCTCCAAATGGTCTTGCTGACGAGACAGCTCCTGATCCAACACGCCTGCGATTTCCGGGTCAATTGCTCGTAAACTCATATTCCTCTCTCCTCTGTTATCACTTACCATTTTCAAGCGAGGTAATCTTGTCTATGCGTTGACGGTGTTTGCCACCCGCAAATTCGGCCCCGAGCCACACAGCCACAATGTCTAGCGCCAATCCGGCCCCAATAACGCGCTGGCCTAAGCACAGGACATTCGCATCGTTATGTTCACGCGTAGCACGCGCCGAAAAGGTGTCGTGGCAGAGAGCCGCGCGGATACCGGTGTGTTTGTTCGCGGCAATGCTCATGCCAATGCCGGTGCCGCACACGAGTATCCCCCGCTCAGCTTCACCCGTGACTATGTCATTACATACGAGAGCGGCGAAATCGGGATAATCAACAGAGGCCTCCGTCATTGTGCCCCTGTCCAAAACAGCATGTCCGGCGCGCTCAAGAAACAAAGCTATTTCGAGTTTTAGAGCCAGTCCGGCGTGGTCGCTGCCGAGAGATATTTTCATGCGTCCTCCTGCGGTTTGGATTTAAGATGACCGCTACTATTCTACCACATCAGACAATGCACCGAGCTTTTTTGACACCTCGACCAGCAGCGTGTCGATTTCTGTCGCGCAGGCGTTATACGTCCCCTCATCTTGCCCGAAGGGGTCGACGACATCGTGGACTGCCGGTGTGCTCTCGAGCCGCTCTATTTCCTCGCGTTCGGGGTACACCAGCTCCCTGAGCTCGCTGCGCAGTTTAGCTAGGTGGCTCCCAACCTCCGCCAGTTCCGCCGTTAGTGCTTTGCGACGCTCTTCGAGCTCGGCGATGTTCGGAGATTTGGCGGCCGCAAACGCGCGGCGCTTCTCATCCATGCTCTGATGTAGGGCGTGAATTCTGTCCTCATCCGCCTGTCGCTCGGCCTCACCGCGCGCGAAGTCCTTAAGGGTAAACGTTTTGGCGCGGACTTCGGGGAATTTGCTCGTGACAATTTCTTTATGGCGGCGCGTCATCGTGAGGATTAGGTCGGCCCACTCCACCAGTGCTTGACTGAGCGGCTGGGCGCGATGCGCGCTTAGGCTCAGGCCCTTGC
Source organism: uncultured Peptococcaceae bacterium (assembly GCA_964349715.1). GTDB lineage: Bacteria > Bacillota > UBA994 > UBA994 > UBA994 > UBA994. The sequence goes on along the minus strand of CAYGHR010000002.1, from coordinate 3,533 downwards.
GCTTGAGAGCGGACACAGCTCCCGGCGAAGCCTCGGCTCCCTCGTCTGCCGCTACCCCTGCCGAGCGCACCTCGTGTCCACCGTAGCGCTTAAAGATGGCTTCGGCCATAGCACTTCTGCAGGTGTTCCCAGTGCACACAAACAAGACTTTCACGCTCTTACCTCCCCTTAACTTGAGTCGCAGCTTTGTGCAAGCGGTTCATAACTGCTTCGCCGAGTCCGAGCGGGGGCACCGCCTCGACTAACACGTGGGTAAGGCCTAAATCATCTATTTCTCTGAGATAAGCGTAAAGCCTTTTTGCGGCTGTATCTGCTTGTCCGCGTTCACCTAGGGTAAAGCGGGCGGCACATTCCGGCAAAGTAGCCAAGGTGTCCGCAAAGGCAATTACGGCGGGAGGCGAAGGAGCGCGTTCAATCTCGGCAGCGATCTCGCGTACTGCCTCTCCCTCATACACAACCACTGTGGCGCGCGGGGCGTAATGCTTATACTTCATGCCCGGAGCAAGCGGCGCGACTGCTTCTTGGACGTCTCCCATCCATGCGCCGTGCACTGCGGCACCCATTTCCTCTAACATTTCGCGCGTGACGCTGCCGGGGCGCAAGATGTAAATGACCCCCTCGCGTACTTGCACCACCGTCGATTCCAGTCCTAGAGGGGTCTCGCCGCCGTCCAATAAGGCATCAATGCGTTCTCCTAAGTCCTGGGCTACGTGCCTCGCGGTAGTGGGACTGGGCAGCCCGGACAAATTCGCACTCGGAGCTACTATCGGACTGCCGGTCGCGGTAATGAGCGCCAGCGCGATAGCGTGCCCCGGCATGCGCACGCCTACAGTAGAGAGACCGGCAGTCGCGAGTGCGGGCACGGCCGGAAGTTTGGGAAGCACGAGCGTCAGCGGTCCCGGCCAGAAGGCGAGCATCAGCCGCTCTTCCAGAGGCGTCATGTGGGAGACCAGTGCGGTAAGTTGTTTGGGGTGCGAGATATGAGCGATGAGGGGATTGTCCGGGGGTCTACCTTTCGCGGCAAAGAGGCGGCTAATGGCCTCGGGGCAATTGAAACGTGCGCCTAATCCGTACACGGTTTCGGTAGGGAATGCGACTAGGCCGCCATTTCGTAAAATGGCAGCCGCCTCGGCAATGTATTTGTCTTTAGCCGTGTGCTCATCTGGGCAAAGAATCCGCAACGCCGTCACCCGTTTCAGCTTGCTCTGCCTATTGTATCACGGGGGGCGACGTTTAACCACCGCTCCTTCGCCGTAGCGTAGCCAGGTCATAGGCCAGCGGGATGATGTAGAGCGTGAGCAAAGTGGACACCGTCAACCCGCCAATGATGGCAATACTCAGGGGCCGCTGCATTTCAGCGCCGGAGCCGCCAAGCAAGGCCATCGGGACCAGCCCGAGGACTGTGGTCACTGTAGTCATGAGGATGGGTCGCAGCCTAGCCCCGGCTGCCTCAACGATGGCGTCATGTACGCTGCGGCCGCGCGCTCGCAGCTGGTTGATGTAATCGACTAGGACTATGGCGTTGTTAACCACAATCCCCGCCAGCACAATGGTCCCCATGATGGACGGAACGTTGAAGGTCTGACCCGTAAAGAACAGCGCCAGTAGCACGCCAATCACCGCGAGCGGCATGCTGAACATGATGATGAACGGGTAGAGCAGTGACTCGAACTGGGATGCCATCACCATGTAGACGAGCACTATCGCCAGGATTAACGCGGTAATCAGGCCGCTAAAGGCTTCGTTCATTTCCAATGCGTCACCGGCGAGTTCGAGGCGATAGTCCGCCGGGAGCTCCAAGGCGTCAAGCCCTGCCTGCACATCGCGTGTTACGCTCCTGAGGTCGCGGCCTTCTACCGTAGCCGTGATAGCGACGTAGCGCTGGTTAGCCCGCCTGTTAATCGAGGCCGGCCCAACAGACTGTTCAATGTTCGCGACTTGCTTGAGCCTGACAATTTGCCCCCCCGGTGCAGCCACAACCAGGTTCTCCAGGTCGGCTATGCTTTGGCGGGCAGAGTCCATAAGGCTTACGTTGACGTCGATTTCTCGCCCCTCGCGCGAGACGCGGGACACGTTCTCACCTTGAAACGCCGTGCGCACGGCACCGGCAATCGCGGTGGGAGAAACCCCAAGACGTGCCGCCTGTTCCCTGTCTACGCGCACCACCAACTCGTTCGCACCCACACCGGCGTTATCCCACACTTGCGTAACGCCTGCGACCGCCGCTGCCGCCGCCTTGACTGCGTCGGCATGCTGCCTTAACCCTTCTAGCGTTGGCCCGGAAAGGTTAACTACTACCGAGGCAGTGCCTCCTAGGCCCATGCCCCCGCCCATACCGGCGGCAGCAGAAGCACGCACTGTGCCCGCCGGGTAGTCAGTGTACTTAGCGTTTATCTCCTCGGCGATGCTCGCGCTCTGGTAACCCGCCTTAAGCACCACCGTCATCGAAGCGCGATTCGCGCGGCCGGCCGCCATGCCCATCATCCGCCCGCCGCCTGCTCCACCGATACTGGTGGATACCGACTCGACCTCGGAGCGCGCCAGTAAGTAATCCAACACTGGGATGGCCGCTGCCTCAGTCTCTGCCACGGTGCTGCCCGTAGGTAATGTCACGGTGACACTGAGTTCACCTTGGTCCATGGTGGGGATAAACTCGCCGCCGATGTGGCCAAAGGTTAGTAGACTCCCCCCGAGCAGGGCCAAAGTGAGCACGGCGACCACTGCCTTGTGTCCGAGTGCCCACTTAAGCGAGCTCTGATATTGATTCATGCGGCGTTGTCCTGTAACAGCGAGGCTCGGTCTTGTCCTTAATATAGTAGCCGACAGCACCGGCACCACAATCAACGCGACTGCGAGACTTGCCAAAAGAGAAAAGCTCACGGTCAGCGCCAGTTCTCTAAACATCATCCCGGTGATGCCGCCGACAAAGGCCACAGGCATAAATACGGCTACGGTAGTGAGAGTCGATGCGGTTATCGCCATCGCCACTTCCTCCGTCCCCTTGCGCGCAGCGGTGAGGCGGTCGGCTCCCTCTTCTTGATATCGGTAAATGTTCTCTAAGACCACGATGGAGTTATCGACTAACATGCCAATCCCTAAGGCGAGGCCCATCAGAGTCATCATGTTGATAGTCAAGTTGCCGAAGTAGACCAGCGCAAAAGTAGCCACGACGGAAACGGGTACGGCAATGGCAATGACTAGTGTGGGGGCGATGCTCTTTAAGAAGACGAGAAGGACTAACACCGCCAGTAAGCCGCCATAGGCCGCGTTCTGTCCTACTGCGCTGATGGCAGCCTCGATAAAGCGGCTTTGGTCCTGCGTGGGGACTATGGTGAGGTCGGTGAAATCCGCGCGCAGTTGCTCGAGCTCCGCATGCACTAAGTTAGCTACCAAGACAGTGTTCGCGTCCGACTGCTTATGCAGCCGGATGGAAACGCTCGGCAACCTGTTAAGCAGCGTTACGGTGTTAGCTAAAGCGTTTACTTCCGCCACCGTGCCGACTTGGCGCAAGTATACGGGCTCAGTCGTGGTCG
>CAYGHR010000001.1:14477-65563 GCA_964349715.1 uncultured Peptococcaceae bacterium | reverse complement strand
TCCCCACACAAAGTGGGGAAATTTTTTTTTCGGACAAGCAGGAACGCCCTAGGTGGTGGCGAAAATTACCCACAATGAGGTGAATAGTGGTATGAAGTGGGATGAAAGGAGGTCTAGCTAGATGTTCGTGGGGCAGTATGTGCACTCTATTGATGAAAAAGGAAGGTTGTCACTGCCGGCGAAGTTTCGCGAGCGGCTTGGCTCGTCCTTTGTCACCACGCATGGGCTAGATGGCTGTCTTTTTGTCTATGCTATGGCGGAATGGGAGACTATAGCGGAGAGGTTGCGGGGACTGGCTACGACGCAAAGCAATGCTCGCGCTTTCTCACGTCTGTTCTTTGCTAATGCCCAGGAGTGCGAGTGTGACAAGCAAGGCCGCGTCAACCTTCCGATTCATCAGCGTGAATATGCGGGACTGGCAGGAGAGACCGTAGTCATTGGTGCTAACAGCAGGGTGGAAATCTGGAGTGCCGCGAACTGGGCGCGTTACAAGCAATCGGTGCAGAGCGACTATGAGGCTTTGGCAGAGGAGCTGCAAACCCCAATCTGAGAAGAGGTGTCAGGGTGGAGCACGTGCCCGTTTTGTTGGAGCAGACTCTAGCCGCGCTTGACCTAAAACCGGGCGACAAGGTGTTAGACTGCACTTTTGGGCGCGGCGGGCACACGCGCGAGATGCTCAAGTTTGTCGGACCTAGGGGTTTAGTCATTGGACTGGATGTCGATGCGGCAGCTTTAGTAGCTGCAACAGAGCTTCAGGGTGAGCCTGCCTTTAGGTTTGTCCGCTGTGACTTCCGCCAGTTGGATTCGGCGCTGGCACTAGTCGATGTCAAGCGGGTAAACAAAGTGCTCTTTGATTTCGGTGTGTCTAGCCCGCAGCTAGACAGCTCTTGGAGGGGGTTCTCCTACCTGCATGACGCCAAGTTAGACATGCGCATGGACGAACGGCGTCAAGACAGTGCTTACGAAGTCATCAACACCTATCCGGAAGCTACGCTAGCGAGGATACTGCGGGAGTACGGCGAGGAGCGGTGGCACAAGCGAATTGCCGCCTTCATAGTCAAAGCCAGAGCCGAGAGAGCAATCGAGACCACGCAGGAATTAGTGAGCATCATCAAAGCCGCGATTCCTAAAGGTGTGAGGGACAAAGAAGATCAACATCCCGCGCGCAGGACGTTTCAGGCACTGCGCATAGCCGTTAACGATGAGCTTAATGCTCTCAGGGAAGCTCTACCTAAGGCTGTACAAGCACTAGAGCGCGGGGGTCGCATCTGTTGCATCTCGTTTCATTCGCTAGAGGACAGGGCTGTAAAGCAATTCATGGTAACTAGCGCCAAAGAGTGCACGTGTCCTCCGGGGATTCCGCAGTGTGTCTGTCATGTTAAGCCCACGCTCCGACTGCTATCGCGCAAGGCCATCTCCCCCTCGATGGGCGAGATAGAGGCTAACCCGCGTAGTCGCAGTGCTCGACTGCGCGCAGCAGAGCGCCTATAGTTCTAACACATAAGGGGAGTGAATAGCTGTGATACTAGCCGCAAAGCCCTTACCGAGGATGCCGCTTCCCCCCCAGTCGAAGCCCGCTCCGCTGGAGATACCTCGCCAACAACGCCGGCTAAAGAATGTTTACCGCTTGGCGTTTATACTCATGGTGTTTGGCGTCCTCGCCTTCGGTGCGGTGGCGAGAGAAGCTACTATCGTTGCTAGGAACCGCACTTTGCGTGAGCTCTCAGCACAGGTTACTGCGCTGGAAGCTACAAATGCTACGTTGCGAGTAGAAGTGGCGAGGCTTGGGTCAACTGCCCACATTGAACGAGTGGCGCGGGAACGACTTGGCATGCGGACACCGACAGCAGCGCAGGTGCTCACGGTGGGGGCAAGCGGCGGCAACTAGATCTAGGAGGAGAAGAGCGTGTCAACTCCGAAGAACTTTCGAACTAGGGCGGGCATGTTGCTTGCCATCTTGGTGGTGGGGTTGTTTGCACTTGTCCTGCGACTAGGTTTCCTGCAGTTTGTCCGCGGGCCCATGTTGACACGCTTGGCGGTAGCGCAATGGATGCGGGATGCGCCGGTCGATCCCAAGCGTGGGGTTGTTTACGACCGCCGTGGACGTGAACTTGCCATCAGCGCTGACGTCGACACTATCGTTGCGAGCCCAGCTAGGGTGACGGAACCTAGAGAGACGGCAAGCAAACTTGCCGGGGTGCTAGGAGTGGACGAAGATACTATCTATGAGCTATTGACCCGCCGGCAGTCGCGGGTTTATGTGGCGAGAAGGGTGACGCCCGCGCAGGCAGCAGCGGTGAGGGCGCTTGGGCTGCGGGGTATTCATTTTGAAATTGAAACTGCCCGTTTCTATCCCCTTGCCACGTTGGCTAGCCACGTACTTGGCTTTGTTGGCAGAGACGGACAGGGGCTCGGTGGAGTTGAGCTAACCTACGATGCCGTCTTGCGCGGCACAGCAGGAAAGGTGCGTACTCCCACCGACAATAAGGGCAACCCGCTGCCTAACGCCAGTCCCGAGTACGTGCCTCCCGTTGACGGTAGAAGTCTAGTCCTGACAATTGACGAAGTAATCCAGCATATAGTGGAGCGGGAACTCGACCTAGCCATGACAAAACACCAGGCACAATCCGCCCTCGCTGTGGCAATGAATCCAAAGACCGGCGAGGTTTTGGCCATGGCCAGTCGCCCGAGCTTTGACCCAAATCGTGGAAACGCCTATCCCGAGGAGCTGCGGCGCAATACGACGGTGTCCGACAGCTTTGAACCGGGCTCTACTTTTAAGTTAGTGACCGCGGCCGCAGGGCTAAACGAGGACGCGGTAACGGAAACGGACCGTTTCTATTGCCCGGGGTATGTTGTCGTAGCGGGTGTACGCCTCGCCTGCTGGAGGACACGGGGGCACGGCAGTCTTAACTTCAGCGAAGTAATGGATCTCTCGTGCAATCCCGGCTTTGTCAATGTGGGGCAGAAGCTCGGGCAAGATGTGCTCTTTAGGTATATCTCGGACTTTGGCTTTGGCAGAAGAACGGGCGTCGACCTCCCCGGCGAGGCAGCGGGGATCATGTTTAGGCAAGTCGGCCCGGTCGAGTTGGCTACCACAAGCTTTGGGCAAGGTCCGGCTGTGACCCCTCTGCAACAGGTGGCAGCAATATCCGCTATTGCCAACGGCGGCGTCTTGATGCGTCCTCGCTTGGTTAACCAAGTCAAGGACCGCGCCGGCGAAGTGGTGGAAAGCATTGCCGCAGAAGAGGTGGCCCGACCGGTGACCGGCGAGACAGCAAGCAGACTAAGTGCGCTGCTTGAGAGCGCGGTTGTACATGGCTCGGGACGCAACGCCTTTATTCCCGGCTTTCGCATCGCGGGGAAGACCGGTACCGCGCAAATTCCCGCTCCGGGAGGCGGATATCTACCCGACCGATACATCGCCTCGTTTATAGGCTTCGCGCCGGCCGATGACCCTCAGGTAGCGCTCTTGGTTATGGTGCGCGACCCTCGCGGCCCCTACGGCTACTACGGCAGTCAAGTCGCCGCACCTGCTTTCCGTGCTATGATGGTAGATATCCTGCGCTATCTAGACATCGAGCCTCTCTCCAATGCCCCCGCGGAGTTGCAGCCGAGCCTAATCGTCGTGCCCGAACTTAGGGGGCTCACCACCACGGCAGCGGTAGCCCATTTGCGCGACTTAGGGCTTAACTTACGCATGGAGCAGGCAGGTGTCGCAATTATCGATCAGACTCCAAAGCCGGGGGCAGAAGTTGCTGCCGGCACTACGGTGATTGTAACTTTAGGGGAGCAACCCCTCTTGGGCACTACTGCCGTAGTGCCGGACGTCCGCGGTTTGACTATGCGGGATGCCAGCCTGCGCATCGAAAGTTTGGGGTTGCGCATTATTATCGAGGGGACAGGGACGGCAGTCGAACAAGACCCGCTGCCTCTCGTGCCTGTGCCGGTAGGCACGGGCGTGCGCGTAATATTTAGGCCATAATGCAAGGGGCGTGAAGACATGCAGTTCTCAGACCTTCTATCCGGCATCGCTGTGCGAGCGAGCGGCGGTGACGCTTGCGTGACGGGGGTCACGCACTTCGCCTGCGCTGTACAGCCTGGCTTTGTTTTCGTAGCCCTAGTTGGGCAACGAGCGGACGGACACAACTATATACACGAGGCCGTCAACCGGGGAGCGTCCGGTATTGTTTCGACTAGGCAGATTGAACTTCCCCCACATATTGCTTGGGCCGTTGCCGAGGACGGGCGTTTAGCGCTCGCCGAGCTCGCTGCCAAGTTTTTTGGGTATCCTTCCAAGAGACTGCGGGTTATCGGCGTCACAGGAACGAACGGCAAGACTACGACTACCTATCTGGTAAAGAACATATTGCGCCAAACGGGTCGCAGTGTCGGTCTCATAGGTACAGTGCAAGTTGAAGTAGGAGACAGGGTCCTGCCGGTCAAGTTTACTACGCCTGAGGCACCGCAACTGCAGGAGTTACTCAGAGACATGGCAGATATGGGTGCCAGTCATGCGGTCATGGAAGTGTCGTCTCATGCTCTGGTTATGCAACGCGTAGCGCGTGTAGACTACACCACAGCAGTGTTCACAAACCTCACACAGGACCACCTCGACTTTCACTGCACCATGGAGAATTACTTTCGGGCTAAGGCGCGGCTGTTCACCGAGCCAACAAACACAATGGGGAAGACAGCCGTGATAAATGTGGACGATGCCTACGGCGGGCGCCTCGTCCCGCTATGTAGCGGACAAGTCCTTACCTTTGGGCTTGTCCATAAAGCCGACATCGCGGCCACGGCAATTCGCCAGGGTGCGGGCGGCTCTACCTTTATCCTGCGGACGCCATGGGGAGAGCAGGAAGTGAGCATTGTCACCCCCGGGGCGCACAGCATCTATAATGCATTGGCGGCAGCCGGAGCGTCACTCGCGGAAGGGGCCACGCTGGGGGATGTGGCGCGCGGGTTGAGTTTGCCCGGGGTCCCGGGGCGCATGGAACCGATCAGTGAAGGACAGCAGTTTACCGTACTCGTGGATTATGCCCATTCTCCCGACGGACTTGAGAATGTCCTGCGAGCGGTTAAGGGTTTCGCGGAGAGGAGAATCATCCTTGTCTTTGGCTGCGGCGGTGACCGCGACCGTGGCAAGCGTCCGCTCATGGGGGCGATTGCCGCACGCTTCGCCGATGTAGTCGTTGTGACTTCTGACAATCCGCGCTCAGAGGACCCCCTGCAGATCATTGCCGATATTTTAGACGGACTCCCACGGGGCAATGAGGACAGCCTCAGGGTAGAGCCTGAACGTGGCAAAGCCATTGGTCTGGCGATGGCGCTGGCGGAGAAGGGCGACGTAGTCTTAATTGCCGGCAAAGGGCACGAGACTACGCAGGTGACAAGAGAGGGCGTCTTTCACTTTGACGACCGTGAAGAGGCCAGAAGTGCCCTGCGGAGGCGGCTCCCGTGACGAAGCTTAATCTCGACTGGGTGGCAGCAGTGACGGGGGGACGACTGGAGGGGGCGACGCTCACAGCGGAAGGGGTAGCCTCAGACAGCCGCAAAGTAAGCGCGGGTCAACTTTTCTTTGCACTGATGGGCGCGAGGGAGGACGGCCATGCGCACGTCGCGGCAGCCATCCGCGCCGGAGCGGTAGCGGCTGTGGTCTCCCGCCCAGGCGACTATGGGTGTCCGGTAGTGGTGGTTCAGGACACTCGCCGGGCGATTTCCCAGCTGGCCCGCGCTTACATGCAGAGCACCAAAGCGCGGGTCGTGGCGGTTACAGGCAGCGTAGGGAAAACGAGCTGCAAGGAGCTCACGGCAGCCGCCCTAAGCGCAAAGTACAGCGTCTTAAAGAGCTCCGGTAACCAAAACACTGAGATTGGTCTTCCGATTAGCGTCTTAGGGCACCGGCAGGAAGAAGTTTTTGTGTTGGAGATGGCCATGCGTGGTCTTGGGCAGATTGCTTTTCTCACCGACATCGCTCCGCCTGATGTTGCGGTCATAACCAATATTGGCGAGGCCCACATTGAGCTCTTAGGTTCGCGTGACAACATTGCGCGCGCCAAGGCGGAAATCTTGCAGGGCAGCAACCCGAACGCGCGCGCCATTCTTAACCGTGATGACGACTATTTTGCGTACCTCGCGGGTCTAGCGAGAGGGTCGGTTGTGTCATTCGGCACACATGCAGAATCTGACTGGGTAATAGGTAGAGCAGAGGCCAATGCGTTTGGACACTACTCCTTCCCTTTGCGCAAAGGCGGGGATGAACACACAGTGTGGTGCCCGTGGCCGGGGCGTCACCACGTCTACAATGCCGCTGCCGCGGTGGCTGTAGCGTGTGCTTTAGGCGTCGAGTTGCCAAAGGCCATTGCGGCTATCGCCGCCTGCCCGCCAAGTGAACAGCGTCTAAACGTCTTCGTGTCAGCAGAAGGTGTAGTAATTATCGACGACACGTATAACGCGAGCCCTGTCTCCATGTTAGCCGCACTCACAACCCTAAGTGAGACCAAGGCCGCCGGGCGACGCATCGCCGTGCTTGGGAGTATGTATGAGCTTGGTTCGCGCAGCCGAGCCGCACATCAGGAGGTAGGGAGCGCGGCGGCTGCCATCTGCGATGTCGTCTTCACCGTGGGGGCCGAAGCGGAGGTAATTGCGGCAGAGGTCTCGTCTCGCGTCACCAAGCCCGTATACACATGCCACACGCCGGGCGAGGCGGTCGTGCTGCTTAAAGGCGAACTCAGACCGGGGGATGTTGTACTGATCAAGGGCTCCCGTGGGCTGCGCATGGAGCAGATTGTGGCCGCCCTGCTTAAAGGGGCAGAGTAAGATGCAGGTTGAGTTCTGGTACATCAGCATTGCCGCCATAGCTGTCAGCGTAGCGCTCGGGGGCCTTATTCTGCCGCTGTTGACGCGCTTACGGCTGGGGCAAATCATTAGGGCGGATGGCCCTCAGTCCCATCTGTCAAAAAAGGGGACGCCAACTATGGGGGGCCTCATATTTCTTGGCACCTCTTTAGCCCTTCTTTGGTTTTTTGCATTGCAGATGTCGCTAGGGCCGGCACGGTTAATGGTCATTTCCGTCTTGACACTGGGGTTTGGTATGGTGGGGCTCGCGGATGATGCCTTAAAAGTGGTCTTTCGCCGTCCTTTAGGTCTATTGGCGCGTGAGAAACTTGGCTGGCAAGCTTTGCTTACAATGTCCGCCGCTTTGATTCTGTACTTTACCGGCCACAGCACGCATGTAGCAGTGCCGGTCCTAGGGCTTAGGTTGGAGCTTGGGCCCCTCTATTGGGCCCTGTTGTTGCTCTGGGGGATGGGCTTCAGCAATGCCGTAAACCTAACGGACGGCGTAGATGGGCTGGCAGCGGGCACAGTGGCGATTGCCGGCTTAGCCTATGCGGTGGTGGGGCTGGTCACTGCCGTACCTGAGGTCGTGCTGTTTGCCTTAGCCTTAACAGGTTCTCTGCTTGGGTTTCTGTACTATAACGCCCATCCCGCGCGAGTGTTTATGGGTGATGTGGGGTCGCTAGCGCTCGGAGGAGGGTTGGTGGCGATGAGCGTCCTGACTAAGACCGAGCTGCTTCTCCCGGTGATAGGTCTAATCTACGTATGGAGCACACTTTCCGTAATGTTGCAGGTCGTCTACTTTCGCCTCTCCCATGGCAGACGCCTGTTTCGCATGGCTCCTTTCCACCACGCGCTGGAACTTAGGGGTTGGTCGGAGAGAAAAATCGTGGCAGTTTACTATCTGGTCGGGGTGCTGTGCGCCGCCCTAGGGTTATTAGGTCTACATGGAATGGGGGGATAGAGCCGATGCAGGTGAAACGCCGCTCTCCCGACTACATTCTTCTGGCGGCGATCCTGTCGCTCATATGTATAGGCGTGGTGATGGTGTTTAGCGCCAGCACTTCGTTGTCCCATGCGCTAGTCGGGCACCAGTGGCATTTCATCATCAGGCAGATTCTCTGGACAATCCTAGGGACCCTCGCCCTATACGCAACCAGTCGCATCAATTACCGCAAATGGCAGCAGCTTGCCGGTCTCGGCCTTGTTTGTACCATCATTCTTTTGCTGCTGGTGTGGATGCCGGGCCTAGGTGTGACAATTCAGGGTTCTTCCCGCTGGGTGAACCTAGGCGCAGTGAGGGTGCAGCCTTCGGAGGTAGCGAAGGTGACACTGATGATTTGGCTGGCAGACAGACTGGCTAGACGTCCCGGGCGACTCATCTCGTTTGTGCGCGGTACGCTCCCCTTACTCGCTGTGGCGGGGCTAGTGGCGTCGCTCATCCTCCTGCAGCCTGACCTCGGCACCGCAGTGGCTATTGTCCTAGTCTTTGGCCTAGTGCTGTTTGTGGGCGGCCTCCCGCTCTGGCAAATGCTTGGCCTGGGAGGCTTGGGGGCGGTGTTGTTGGCGCAGTTGATTCGTATAGCTCCCTACCGCTTTGAGCGCTATCTTGCCTTTCTAGACCCCTGGAAGGACCCCCTCGACACCGGCTATCAGATTATACAGTCGCTGTACGCCATCGGCACGGGGGGGCTATTCGGTCGCGGCTGGGGCGGAGGCCTGCAGAAGCAATTCTTCTTACCTGAGCCGCATAATGACTTTATCTTCTCCACCATCGCTGAGGAACTTGGATTTCTAGGGGGGGGCGCGCTCATCGTCCTCTTCGCGGTAGTTGCGGTGCGCGGCATGCGGGTAGCACTGCGGGCACCGGACCGCTTCGGCGGACTGGTGGCTACGGGCATCACGTCTATGGTCGTGTCACAGGCTATGATCAATGTCGCGGTGGTCACGGCTTCTGTCCCTGTGACAGGCATCACTCTCCCGCTCGTCAGTTATGGGGGTAGCTCCCTTTTGATCGTCATGTCCTCACTGGGGATTCTACTCAACATTTCGAAGCACATCAGTGAATGAGGGATACCATGCAGAAGTTACGTGTTGTACTCGCCGGAGGCGGCACAGGCGGCCACATCTACCCAGCCATTGCCTTGGCCAGGGAGATTGAGAAGCGACACGCTGACGCCGAGATTCTCTTTGTAGGCGCCGCCCGCGGCATGGAAAGAGACATCGTGCCGGCAGCCGGCTTCAAGCTAAGAACCCTTGAGATTACGTCGTTGCCGCGCCGTCTGTCGTTGCGGCAGGTGCAGAGCGCATGGCGAGCGCTGCGGGCGGTTGTCGCGGCGAGCGCCCTGTTGCGCGAGGTCTCGCCCCATGTCGTGGTCGGGACGGGAGGGTATGCCGCGGGGCCCCTCTTACTGGCTGCAGCTCTCCTAGGCTTCCCGACGCTTATACATGAGCAGAATGCCTTTCCCAGTTTGACTAACCGTCTTTTGGGCAGATTCGTGCGCGGCATAGCAGTGAGTCACGTCGCGGCCCGAAGCCGTTTCCCGGCCGCAAAAGTAACGGTAACGGGGAATCCACTGCGCCCGGAGCTTTTCGTCGTGGACAGGCAGCGCGCTAGGCAAGAACTTGGCATCAGCGAAGGGCAAAAACTCTTGGTGGTAGTGGGCGGTAGCGGCGGAGCAGAGGCGCTTAATCAGGCTGTGATAAGCGCGTATTCCGCTCTGGCCCAGGCTAAGGTCGCAGTATACCATGTGGCGGGTAAGCGGCATTATGGCGCTACATTGCTTGCGGCGCGTGACTTTTCCCCCGAGCAGGTGCGCGTGGTAGACTACGCCACAAACATGCCCGACGTGTTGGCGGCGGCCGATCTGGTCGTCTCTCGCGCCGGAGGAATTACGGCAGAACTTGCCTTGTTGGGTAAGCCTTCCATTCTTATCCCTCTCCCCACGGCGCCAAATGACCACCAACTGCATAATGCCCGCGAGGTAGAGCGCGCCGGCGGAGCAATTCTCCTGGAGGAGCGCTTCCTGACCGGACAGGCTTTAGCGAGGACGATTTGCGGCCTGTTCGGTGACCCTGCCAGACTCAGAGAAATGGCCACAAAATGCAGGACCTTAGCGTTTCCCAATGCTGCCAGTGACCTTTGCGACCTAATGGAACAGGTTATGGGGCGGGAGCAGTGACTCACCCTTGCGTTCCCCCGCGCATACACTGGTGCAGTAGCGAGCGCTGTAGGAGCGAAAGGAGCGACAGAGGTGGACCGTTTTGTCATTGCGGGGGGGCGGCCTCTTTACGGCACCGTTAAGGTGCAGGGAGCCAAGAACTCGGCTCTGCCAATCATTGCTGCCAGTATCTTGACCGACGAGCCCGTTAGGTTGCGCAATATCCCGAAACTAACCGACATAGATGTAATGCGCAGTATCTTACATAGTCTAGGCGTAGAATGCGAATGGGAAGGCGATGACCTGCTCATTTCGGCAGAGCGCATCACGGATTGCGTTATCCCCGAACACTTAATGCGGGAGATGCGGTCATCGATAATCCTGATCGGGCCTCTCTTGGCCCGCGCCGGACGAGTCGTTGCGTCCTATCCAGGTGGTTGCGCTATAGGTTCGCGTCCCATTGACCTTCATCTCAAGGGGCTGAGAGCCCTCGGGGCACATGTCGAGGATGAAGGGCGCGGGCTCCTCAGGGCACATATGGAGACGCTGCGGGGAGTTGACTTCCATCTCAACTCGCCAAGCGTGGGGGCGACAGAAAACATCATGATGGCGGCAACCCTAGCCGCAGGGGAGACCATCATCCGCAATGCCGCTAGGGAACCGGAGATTGTGGACTTACAGAACTTTCTTAACGCCATGGGTGCGGATGTCTCCGGTGCAGGTACTGACCGCATCTCTATCCGCGGTGTTACGCGGCTACATGGAGCGGAGCATACGATTATTCCCGACCGCATTGTCGCAGGAACCTATCTCTTAGGTGCGGCTATGACGCAGGGGCAGGTCACGGTTTTCCCGGCACCGCCGGACCAACTGGAACCGCTGCTTGCCAAGCTGCGTGAGATGGGTGCCTTGGTATTGCCTGACGGTTCGGGTGTAACTGTTGTGGGGCGTGGCCGACCTAAAGCGCTTGAGTCAATCAGGACATCTCCCTTCCCAGGCTTCCCTACTGACTTGCAGGCCCCGCTCCTAGCGGCCTTGTGCTTAGCAGATGGCACCTCCGTATTGACCGAAACCGTCTTTGAGAGTAGGTTTAAGCATGTCGATGAACTTAATCGCCTTGGCGCAAGCATTAAGGTAGAGGGGCGAAGCGCGGTCATTAGGGGAGTGGAACGACTTACGGGTGCGTTAGTTAGTGCTAGCGACCTGCGCGCGGGTGCGGCGTTGACCCTAGCCGGACTTGCCGCACAAGGCATAACGATAGTCGACGAGGTACATCATGTGGCCCGTGGGTATGCTAGCTTGGTTGAGGATTTACGTGTGCTTGGCGCGGCCATTGAGAGAATCTAGTGAGAGGCAGGAGGTACGGTGGACAGCTCGAAACATTTACAGAAGGCTTTGTTTTTGCTCTCGCTCGTACTCCTGTTCCTTTGGCAGATTGCGCACTCTGCTGTGTTTTTTGGCGTAGAAACGATTGAGGTCCTAGGAGCGGAGACCGTGTCAGTGAGACAAATAGAAGAACTGGCAGGCGTGTGGAAAGGTGCGCCGCTCCTCAGACTAAGTCTCCGCGAAATTGAAAGGAGACTGCTGGCCGACCCGCGTATCCTCAGTGCTGAGGTAACGCGCGCGCTCCCCGCGAAGTTGCGCATACGCATCGAAGAGAGCATAGGACTCGCGGTGTTGCCCTATCATGTCGGGTTTGTAGAGATCGACCGCAACGCAACCGTCGTATCCATCGTCTCTAACTTTAGTTTGGTGAATCTGCCGATTATCACCGGCGTCTCATTGTCAAATGTCGTTCTTGGGGACAAGCTTGCGGGCGAACATTTCGAGGGCGCCCGAGCTGCGATGGCTGCCATTCCTAGCAATGTCAGGGCGCGCATCTCCGAATTGCACGTGACTCCCGCAGGCGAGATGTGCCTGACTACCACTGCGGGCATCAGAATAAAAATTGGCAGTCATCAGGGTGCACCTACAAGGCTTGCTTTGCTTTCCGCTGTGCTCTATGCTTATGAGGTTAGGGGATTGTCGCCTGCGACCGTAGCGTACATCGATATGACCGGGGAAATCCCCGTTTACAAAGGAAGGTAAGCTAGTGAGGGGAAGTTCGCGCTTAGTACTAACAGCCGTATGCGTCTCTATCGGGATATTGTTGGCCGTACAAATTAGGAGCACCGGGAACCTGACTTCCGCAGTGCCTGATTTGCGTACGAGCGAAATGAGGGTAATGCTCATGGATGCCATTCGCCAAAACCAAACTTTGCAGGAGGACCTCGAGGAGCTACGCAGCAGGGTGCGGAGCTATGAGCTTAGCCTGACAGAAGGGGAAGGGGCGTTAGGCCTCCTGCGTACGGAGCTTGACAGGGCTCGTCTCCTAGCCGGTATCACACCGGTGAGAGGTCCGGGACTGGTAATAACCTTGAGCGACAGCAAGAAGCCACCGGTGCAGGGGGACGACCCGCGTCTCTTCATCATACACGATGAGGATATCCTAAAGCTCGTCAACGTACTCAGAGCGGCCGGCGCGGAAGCCCTTTCCGTGAATGGAGAACGCCTATTGGCATCGACCGAAATCCATTGCGCCGGTCCGGCCATTTCCGTAAACAATACCCGTATTGCGGCACCGTTTGTCATCACGGCTATCGGCAATACGGCCGCCATGGAGAGCTCCTTGCGCATGCGTGGGGGCATAGTGGAGACGTTAGGCTACTTCGGCATGGAGATTGCGATTACGCAGCACAGCACACTAGAGGTTCCGGGGTTTACGCGCCCACTGCGTTTTGAGTGGGCTAAACCCATCGAGGGGAGGTAGACGTATGTTGCTGCCGCTATTGGGGGTGGTCTTAGGCTTGACCATTGGCTTCTTCGGTGAACTTACGGTGCCACCCCACTATGCCCCTTACACGGCGGTGGCGCTGTTGGCCGCCTTTGACTCCCTGCTTGGGGGACTACGCGCCGCGCTAGAGAAACACTTTGAGGACAACATTTTTGTTACCGGCTTACTCAGCAACACTCTCTTGGCCGCGCTGCTGGCCTTTGTTGGTGACCGCATTGGGATCAACCTCTATTTAGCCGCCTTAGTAGCCTTTGGGGTTAGGATATTCCAAAATCTTGCTTTGATACGCAGGCTTATTTTGCTGCGCGTTAAATAAACCACAATGCCAAGAGGAAATCGCTGCGATTTGTCGAAACGGTAAGCAGCGGGAGGTATCGATATGCCACGAGACGTGATAGCTAGCTTAGATATTGGTACGGCTACCACGCGCTGTGTCCTAGCGGAGGTCAACAGCCGGGGTGAGCTGCGGGTGGCCGGTTTGTGCCAGCGCCCCAGTCAAGGTCTGCGCAAAGGACTTATCGTTGATGTAGACGCTTGTGCCCGCACTGTGCAGGAGGCTGTTTCCTCTGCCGAACGTATGGCGGGGGTTAGAGTTGGTGCAGTCTATGTCGCGTTGTCGACGTTGCATGTTGCTTTGCAGCCTACGCGGGGTATTGTCACCGTACAGAGCGAGAAGTACGAAGTAAGTGATGACGACATATTGAGGGTAGTACAAGCCGCCAAAGTGGTAAGTCTCCCCCCTAACCGCGAGATTGTAGACCTTATTCCAAGACAATACATAGTTGACGGTTATGGTGGGCTGAAAGACCCTTCACGCATGGTAGGGATGAGACTAGAGCTAGACGCCTCACTGGTGGTAGGTAACCTCACAGCTCTATCGACTTTGCGGCGCACCGTAGAACGCGCCGGGTACTCCACTGCCTCATTTGTGCTTAAACCCCTAGCCTTAGGGGAACTCGTGCTTAGTCCAGAGGAGAGAGAGCTGGGCGTGCAGCTCGTGGATATTGGGGCCGGAGTAACAGAAATGTCCTACTTCGAAGAAGGCGCACTGAAGTCTATCTGCGTAGTGCCAATTGGGGGGGCTAGCGTTTCTAACGATCTTGCGGTGGGACTAAAGATTAGTCTACCTACTGCCGAGAAACTTAAGACCGAGGTGGACTGGTTCTCCATGCCCGAGGACAGATCTTTCGATTTGCAGGCGTTTGGGCACGTGGAGTCAAGGCGCGTGCAGCCGCGGCAGATTATCGATGTGCTGGAACCTCGCTTTGAAGAGTTACTGAAACTGATTTGTCAACAAGGTGAAGTCATGAGCGGTCGGGAGGCCGCACCCGCCGGCATCATTCTTACGGGCGGCACATTGAAGACTAAGGCTTTGGCACGCTTGGCAGAGCGTCTACTTGGCGGTATCGTGCGGGTAAAATTGCAGGCAGTTGATTCCGTTGACGACCCAGGGTTTAACACAGCCTTTGCGGTAGCCGCACATTGTGCTTCGCAGTTAAAACTAACACACCAGCCGTCGTCGGGCAGGACTGCAAAAGGCGCATGGGCTAGGGTCAAAGGCATTTGGCAGGATTTTTGGGAGTAGCTTGGGGGAGGGACCACGATGGGTGAATGGGATCTGGAATTTAGTCCTTATGCTAGGATCAAAGTTGTAGGAGTCGGCGGGGGGGGCAATAACGGCGTCAACCGCATGATCGAAGCCGGACTTAAGGGAGCGGAGTTTATTGCCATTAACACCGATGCCCAAGCGTTAGCGTCCTCTAAGGCTACCCACAAAGTGCAGATTGGAGAGAAGCTAACTCGAGGACTAGGCGCCGGGTCTAACCCAGACATAGGAGTTAAGGCGGCAGAGGAAAGCCGCGACTTGATTCTTAAAGCTATTAAGGGTGCAGACATGGTCTTTGTCACCGCGGGGATGGGCGGCGGAACGGGTACCGGGGCAGCACCGATTGTAGCCGAAGTGGCGCGGGAGATTGGCGCGCTTACGGTTGGCGTCGTCACTAAACCTTTCTCGATTGAGGGGCGAAAGCGCCTCGCGCAAGCGGAGCGGGGCATCGCGGCCCTCAAGGAGAAGGTAGACGCCATTATAACTATTCCTAATGATCGCTTGCTCCAGGTCGTGGACAAGAAGGCCACCTTACCGGAGGCATTTCGTATCGCCGACGATGTGCTCCGGCAAGGCGTACAAGGCATATCTGATGTCATTATGATCCCTGGGCTGATTAACGTTGACTTTGCGGATGTAAAGACTGTGATGTCTAGCGCGGGCTCTGCTCTGATGGGAATAGGCATCGGTTCAGGAGAAGGACGGGCTATGGCGGCTGCCAAGCAAGCCATGTCCAGCCCCTTGCTGGAAACAACCATTGATGGGGCGAGGGGATTGCTCCTGAGTTTCACCGGCGGACTATCGATGGGCCTGCATGAGATTAACGAGGCCGCTGAGACAGTCGCCGCCGCAGTTGACCCCGATGCCAACATCATACTGGGGGCTGTGATTGACGAAAGATTAGGCGAGGAAGTGCGCGTGACGGTAATCGCCACGGGTTTTGACGGGCGAAAATCCCGTGAGCGTTTCCTAGATGGGATTACGATTAGTCCGTACGACGATGAGCAGTTAGACATCCCTACGTTTATGCGCAAAAAACGCTTGTTAGAGAAGTAAGAGATTAACACCAAACGACATATTCCAACACCCCCTTGGCAGTATAATGCTGCTCGAAGGGGGTGTTCTTATCGTAGTCTATTTTGATTTGTTGTTCTTGCTTAACTTCGGCATGAATTACTGGCTGTTGTGGGCTACCGCCATATTGGCACGCCGGAGAGTGCGTCCATGGCAGTTGTGTGGCTCTGCCGCCTTGGGGGCTGTCGCTGCCTTTACATGGGTCTTGGTCCCCCTCACCATCACGCGGGAGCTAATCCTCAAAGGGGTTGTAGCTGCGCTTATGGTCGCGTTGTGCTTTCGCCCGGTCACTGTGTCGACCCTCCTCAAACAAACGGCAACGCTCGTTGCTCTTTCCGCCTTTAGTGCAGGGGTAACATATGCCGCTGCGCTCTCTCATACCTCTAGCGGACTGAGCCCACCCTCTGTCGGATGGTACTTGGTGGCAGGCGGGCCTTTGCTGTTGAGTCTCCCTCTTAGGCGCATGTGGAGCTACCTAGCGGCATGCGTTAGGGTCATAGAAGCTGCGGGGCGATTTCGCTTTCGCGTGGACGGGGCCACAGTTGAGTTAGATGCAGTTCTCGACACAGGGAACACATTGGTGGAGCCCTTTACATGTCGCCCTGTCGTAGTGGTGGATACTGCACTGGTAGCCGAGCATCTGCCACCTAGGTTGCGTGAGGCCATCGAGCGTTGGCAGGAAGGTGATGGGGAGCAAATCAGTCGACTGCCCGACGGCGTCATTGGCAGAGTTACGCTTATTCCCTACACTACTGTAGCTGCCAGCGGACTCATGTTGGCCATAAGACCTGAAGTCTGTGAGGTTGAGTCTAGGGGAGGGTGGCATGCCATTGAGGCAGTGGTGGCCTTTGCAGTGGGCGAGGTTCGGCTAACCGGCAAAGGGGCGCTACTGCCCCGGGCCTTATGGCCGCTATCTTAAGGTGGGAGGGGCAATAGTGAAACTGTTTTCTTTATGGAGGCTTAGGTGGCGGCTCTTTGTCATACATGCGTTTTCATACCTTGGGGTGCAAATTGCCCCCAAGTACATCTATTTCATTGGCAGCAGTGAGGCCTTACCCCCGCCGCTAAGCGAGGAGGAAGAACACTTTCTCGTGGAAAGACTGCGGCAAGGAGACCACGCCGTTAAGACCATACTCATTGAGCGCAACTTACGGCTGGTGGTTTACATTGCTAGAAAGTTCGAGAACACTGGGGTCTTGATCGAGGACTTAGTCTCTATTGGCTCCATCGGTCTGATTAAGGCTGTCAATACGTTTAATCCGAACCGCAACATTAAGTTGGCCACCTATGCCTCACGTTGTATTGAAAACGAGATTCTCATGTACTTGAGGCGTACCCAGAAACTCAAGGCTGAGGTCTCCCTTGACGAACCGCTGAACGTAGATTGGGATGGCAACGAGCTTTTGCTGTCTGATGTCATCCCCATTGAGGGGAGTGAGGTGCACCGCGCCGTTGAGGCGGAAGTCGACAGGGTGTTGCTAAACAGCGCATTAGGCAAACTAGAGAGCCGCGAACGCCAGATAATGCAGCTTCGATTCGGGCTAGCCGACGGCCGCGACCGCACGCAGAAAGAAGTGGCCGACCTCTTAGGCATATCACAGTCCTACATCTCACGGTTAGAAAAACGCATCCTCGGCAGGTTGCGGCGAGAATTTAGGAAGATGGAGTAGATTTGCCTATTTAGATAGAGTCATGGATATTTTTCTCTCTCCCGTATAAACGTGGCCTCATCGTGGTGATAATCATGATGTAGTGCAACGGGAGGAGTGAGAACGTGAACCGGGTAGAGATTTGTGGTGTGAACACCGCTAAGCTGCAGGTGCTCACTAATGCCAAGATGCGTGAGCTCTTTGTGGCCATGCAGAAGGGCGATACATCAGCTCGCGAAACACTCATCATGGGCAATCTGCGCTTGGTTCTAAGCGTTATACAGCGCTTTAACAACCGCGGCGAATTCGTGGATGACCTGTTTCAAGTGGGATGCATAGGACTAATGAAAGCAATAGACAACTTTGATCTCAGCCACAACGTTAAATTCTCCACCTATGCCGTACCCATGGTCATTGGCGAGATACGCCGTTATCTGCGCGACAATAACCCCATCCGCGTCAGCCGCTCCCTCCGTGACATTGCCTACAAAGCCTTGCAGGTGCGAGACGCTCTTGTCAACCGGAACGCACGTGAGCCGACCATTAGTGAGATTGCGGATGAGCTTAAGATATCGCGCGAAGAAGTGGTGTTCGCCCTTGATGCTATTCAGGAACCGGTATCGCTCTTTGACCCCATCTACCAAGAGGGGGGCGACCCCATCTACATCATGGACCAAGTCAAAAGTGAAAGGGATCAAGACACTTACTGGGTGGAAGGGATCGCCATCAAGGAGGCTCTGCATCGCCTGAGCGAGAGGGAGCGCCACATACTCAACCTGCGTTTCTTCTCAGGCAAGACGCAGATGGAGGTCGCGGAGGAGATAGGTATATCCCAGGCGCAGGTGTCGCGTCTCGAGAAGGCAGCTCTTGGGCACATGAGGAAACTCATCGCGCCGCGCGGTCAATCAGATGATTAAGATTGTTATGGGCCTGCTCGTGTTGATGCTTTTAGTGCCGCACACGGTGGCCACAGCCAAGCCACCACAGGTCATCCGCCTGCATGTGCTCGCTCACGACAATACTGCGGCCGAGCAGCGTGTAAAGGAGGCTGTGCGGGATGTGCTACTCACAGAAGTGGCGAAACTGCTTGAGAATGCCCAAAGCTCCCAGGATGCCGTAGCCCTAGTCACGAAGGGGCTGCCGCAGTTTGAGACTATTGTGTCAGCTAAGTTGCGAAGTTTAGGTTCGCCGCATGCGGTGAAAGTCATGTGGGGAAGTTTTCTCTTCCCGACAAGGGCATACCGACAGGTGGTTCTGCCCGCAGGCGTATACAGAGCGCTTTACATACGCCTTGGTGCGGGGCAGGGAAGCAACTGGTGGTGCATCATGTATCCTCCCCTCTGCTACGTTCCGGGGGTGGCGCGCAGAGGAGAAGGGGTTCGCTATGAGTTTGCCCTGCTTAACCTACTGCGAGGATTGTGGCGCAGAATAGTCGTTAACTAGGCAACTTGAGCGCTGCTTGGGCATATAGTGTGGAGAACGACTAGCCACGCACGGGGGTGAGGCACGCTGTTAAGGATCTCAGAATTGCGAACTAAGGAAGTAATCAGCGTGTTAGACGGGAAGCGCCTTGGTCTGATTGGTGACCTGGAAATCGATCTGGTAGCAGGTCGCGTCAAGGGCATTGTCATTCCCGGCGGTGGAAAGATCTTAGGGTTGTTTGGCCGAGACAACGATATTTACGTCCCGTGGGAGAAAATAGTCAAAATCGGCGTGGATGTCATTCTCGTGGACCTGCCGGTGGAAGACATAGCCTATATCGAAGATGAAGCATAGCCTAAGCGCCGTAAGGCGCCTTTTCTTTTACCCCCAAGATGTAGTAGGATAAGTACAAGAGGCAAGAGACAACGGGCCCCATGTCGCATGTGGCCGCAAGTATGAAGTAAGGAGCGGTGGCACGAATGAAATGTCCGTATTGCAGTCAGCTCGATAGCAGGGTGGTGGATAGTCGTCCCACCAGTGAGGAGAGCGCCATTCGTCGCCGCCGTGAGTGCCCCAAGTGCTTGCGCCGATTCACAACCTACGAGCGACCCGAGGAGCAGCCGCTGGTGGTTATGAAGAAGGATGGGCGACGAGAGCTGTTTAGCAGGGCGAAAATACTCGCGGGGCTATTGCGCGCGTGTGAGAAGCGGCCTGTCCCCCTCCAAGTGCTGGAGGAGGCAGTGTCACAGATTGAAGCGAAGCTGCAACAGGAGTCCACCGCGGAGGTGCCTTCCAGCCGCATTGGGGAGTTGGTCATGGAGAAACTACGCCACATTGATGAGGTAGCTTATGTAAGGTTTGCGTCTGTATATCGGCAATTTACGGATATACACAACTTTGTGGGGGAACTTGAGCGTTTGCTACGCATTCGCGCCACATGAGAAGCACAGAAGAGCGGGCGAACTTTTGCACGTTAGCAGGAGTAGAGCAACTTTTCCAGAAGTAAATTAGCACGGGGTCACAAGGGAGGGAAGTGAGGGTTGAACGGGCTTAAACATCGTGCACCGTATGGACGCAGGAAGCGTCGCTTCCGGCCTCTAAGACGCCTCCTGCTCTTACTGGTCATCGTGGGTCTGGGGTACGGGTTGTTTAGTTGCTCTCGCGTCGCCTTTCGCACCGTGTTTCCCGAGCTGCGCGTAGAGCGAGTTGTTCTGGCCAATGAGCCCTTGCTTGCCGGTAAGGCTGTGGTGTTGCGGGATGAGGTAGTGGTGGCGGCGGAAAGAGCCGGTGTGCTCAATCAGTTGCATATGCATGGCAGCAGCATATCCGCAGGGGAGATCATGTTTGAGATCGTGGACGTAAACCGCTTGGTTGCGATAGACCGGCAGCTCGCGGACGAAGCAGAGCGCATGGCGACGAGCCAAGCGCAGTCGGCGGAAGTCATCGCGCATCTTAGCACCGAGTTAGCCGCTGCGCAGGCTGTAGTGCGCGACCTTGCCACGCGCTACGCTTTCTACCTGAGAAATGGCGACAGCACGCAAGCCGTGCGGACATTCACCGATCTATCGGCGGCAAATCGGACCGCACAAAATGCTAGGGAGGAGTACACTTTTGCTGCTCGCTCACAAGAGCAGTTTGCGGCGCGTCGGGCAGAGCTACAAAACCAGCGTCGGCAGGCAATCTTGTCTGTAGCGTCACCTCTCTCAGGTGTTCTGAACTTTGCCTTAGACGGGTGGGAGGATGAGCTGCGAGTGGATGACTATCGCTCACTTCCCCTTGCCACCTTCCGACAAGTCAGCAGAAACCCAAATGCGCTGGGAAACATGGACACTATCGCGGCGGGGCAGGCGATTGGCTCTATAGTTGACCCCAAGAGGGTTGTCTTGCTCCTAGAGGCCGGGTCTGTGGCGCTTGGGAGCGAGGTGGAGGTTGTGTACGGGCAAGCTGTGCTGGCGGCCAGCGTGTCGTCTTTGGTTACAGACGGTGGGAGCAGCAGCCTAATAGCGCTAGACGTGGCAGACCCACCGGCGTCACTCCTTACTACCCGCATAGCGCAGGTCTCCGTGCAACCGCAGGGAGAGACTCTCACGCGGATACCCCTGCGTGCCCTGCTAACCAGAGATGCCAAAGACGTGGTGTATGTACAAACCGCCAGCGGAGAGCTAGAGGAGCGGACTGTGCTGGTGCGCCATAGGCATGCCGGCAGAGCCGTGGTGTCCGGTCTCAACGCCGATGAGTTGGTCGTGACAAACCCTAAAGCCGTTCCCGCAGAGAGGAGACCGCAATGAACCCCCGTTTGGCTTCTCTGCTGTCGAGGGTCGAAACCTACCCCGGCGTGACGGTTGTAGCGGTCAGCAAAGAGGTTGGGCCACAAGAGATACGCGTGGCTTATGATCTAGGGTTTAGACATTTTGGCGAGAATCGGGTGCAGGAGGCATTGACGAAACAGGCAGCCCTAGATTTGCCGGTGAGCTGGCATTTTGTAGGCAGACTTCAGACTAACAAGGTGCGCTTGGCTAGAGGTCGCTTCGCTCTGTACCATTCGCTGTCTAGCAGGCGCTTAGCGGAGGAAATAAATCGCACGGCGCTGCGAGAGACTGATAGCTTCCCGTGCTTAGTCCAAGTGAATGCGGCAGAGGAAGAATCCAAGCAAGGCTTTAGGCCAGATGAGGTAGCTGACTTTCTCACTCTGGCGGGGAAGCTCCCCGGCGTTAAGGTATTAGGGTTGATGGCGATAGGCCCGCACACCGATGACCGCGCAGTGATTCGTCGCGTTTTCCGCGAGGTTAGGGCCCTGTTCGACGGGTTCAGGCGGGCACCGATTGGCAAGGCGGACATGATACACTTGTCGATGGGCATGAGCTCGGATTATGAACTAGCTCTCGATGAGGGGGCCACTATGTTAAGGATAGGGAGTGCGGTTTTCTCGAATTTGCACGATAATGGGGGAAAGCAAGATGGCAGGTAAAAGTTTGTGGAAGAAAACCCTGGACTTCTTTGGTTTTGACACGGATGAGGAGGAGGAGCTCCGCGAGGAGCAGGCTGACCCGTACGACCAAGCGGTGGTCCCTAATCGTCGTCCGCAGCAAGTTGTCGACCTGAGTAAGCGTCAGCAGTTGCGCGTAGTAGTCATTCAGCCGCGCAGCTTTGACGACGTGCCTAGTGTCGTAGAACATATCAAGGCCAGGCGGCCGATTATACTTAATCTTGACGTGTGTGAGCAAAAGAGTCGTCAGCGTGTGCTGGACTTTATGTCCGGGGCCACCTACGGCTCGGGTGGCCGCATGCAGAAAGTGAGCGAGTGGATTTTTCTCTCCGCTCCCGCTAGCGTGCAGATTGACAATGTGACGGGCGAGGTGTATGAGGAAGAGGTGCCCGGCAAGCGCGTCGGCATGAAGAAGGGGGACTAACATGCAGCAAGTGTTTTCAATAGCGTACGAGGTATTTTATTGGTTAATGCTCTTTAGAATGATAGCTTCCTTTATGCCAATGGACGGCAGCCGCCCTCCGTTAAGCTACGTCTATGCCCTGACTGAGCCATTGCTCGCGCCCGTACGCAGGGCTTTTGGCTTGGTGCGCCTAGGCAGCGTGTACCTTGATGTTTCACCCATTGTTGTTTTGTTGCTGGCGAGCATCTTGAGACAGTTATTAGGATATCTATAAAGGAGGAACAGCTATGCCGTTGACACCGCAGGACATCAACAAGAAAGAGTTTAAGCGCACCATGAGAGGATACAATACCGAGGAAGTCGACGATTTTCTGGACCAAGTTACCCGCGACTACGAAGGTAGCTTGAAGGAGATGTCTACGAGTCGTGAGCAAGTAGCCAAACTAGAAGACAAACTAACGCATTACTACAAGTTAGAGCAGACACTACATGGGGCTTTAGTGGTAGCACAAGAGACGGCCGAAGAAGTAAAGAACTCGGCGCGCAAGGAAGCTCAGCTGCTGGTTAAAGAGGCTGAGGTGAGGGCAGAAAGAATAGTGGAAGAGGCAATTGCCAAGTCGCGAAGAATGGCCAGTGAGTACCAAGAGGTGCAAAAACAGGCAGAAATATTCCGCGGGCGTCTGCGCGCATTGCTGCAAGCACAACTGGAAATGATCGGTGCTAGCGATTGGGATAAGTTAAACCAGTAACATGCGTGTTATCGGTATATTGGGCGGCATGGGTCCGCAGGCGACCATCGACCTTTACCAGAAGATTCTTAAGAACACTCCGGCCGTCAGAGACCAGGACCATTTGCAGGTGCTCATTTGGTCGGACCCGCACATTCCCGACCGCACTGCCGCCATTCTGCATGGCGGGGAGGACCCCTCCTACGCCCTATGTGCAGGGGCTCGAAAACTCGTGCGTGGAGGGGCGGAGTGTATCGGCATTCCCTGCAACACAGCGCACTACTACATGGACGCCATCCGACAGGCCGTTTTGGGCGTGACGGTACTGGATATGATTGAACTGACAGCACAGTCGGCGAGGCACCAGCTTGACGCAGGCACAGTGGTAGCCATCACCGCGACGCGAGCCACCCTCGCTACGCGGCTGTATGACCGTGCCTTGACAGCGCAGGGCCTTGTGCCGATGGTGCCTTCGCCCGCAGAGCAGGAAGTCATCGACGACCTCATTTTTGGACCGCGCAGCGTAAAGGCAGGTTTTGTGGACGAGGTTAACTGCAGGCGCTTCCAAGAGGTGTGTGCGCGATTATTCTCGACCGGTGCACAGGCCGTGCTGGCCGCTTGCACTGAACTGCCGTTACTGGCCTCTCCTGCATCCTCGCTGCTACCGATTATCGACCCTACGTCTATCTTAGCGCAAGCCTTAGTGAGCTGCGGACGAGAAAGCGGAGCTGCAGGCTAAAACAGGCAAATTAATCGCAGCCGAGAAAGGTAAAAAATGGAAGAAAAGGTTCAGAGAGCAGTGGAGGACAACATACGCGTTGTCGCCATGTCGCTGGAGCGCGCAAAACTAGCGGACTACGTTCAACTCATGAACAGCCCGTGGCGCTTGATTTGGCTTAATTTTGTCGCGGGCCTAGCTCGAGGTGTGGGCTTGGCAATCGGCGGTTCGCTGCTGGTTGGACTGCTGCTTTATGTGCTGTCACAGATTGCAGTCCTCAATCTGCCTTTGATCAGCGATGTGATCGCTGAGATTGTGCAGCTGGTGCAGATGCAGCTTAGGTAGTATGCTTCGCCAAGCAACAGGAGGAAACAATGCTACTCATTTTGGTTATCGGGCTTATCGTCGTGGTAGATCAGGTCAGCAAGCATCTCGTCGTAACGCGCATGGCGTATGGCGAGACTTTGTCCTTAGTTCCAAATATCTTAAGCCTCACACATGTCAGGAATTTTGGCGCAGCCTTTGGCCTCTTTTATCGCCAGAGAGCGCTGTTCATGGGCGCCATGTTGGTCCTAGTGGTGGCCGTCGCGGTCTTGTGGAAGGAGATTGTTCGAGTCGGGAGCAGTGCCGTTTGGGCTAGTGCCTGCGTCCTAGGAGGAGCGCTCGGCAATTTTCTCGACCGTATACGGCTCGGTTACGTTGTGGATTTCGTCGATGTGGGCTTCTGGCCGGTGTTTAACGTGGCAGACTCGGCTATAGTGGTAGGGACAGCAGTCTTGTCTTATGTGATTTTGCGTGCGGAATTAAGATGAATGCCGCGCCTGTTGTTTCGCCTGCGGATGCCGCCAAACGGCTAGATGTCTATGTCAGCGAGCGTTTCCCGAGTGTAACGCGCAGCGCAGCCCAGCGCTTGATTGCGGCAGGGTTAGTGACTGTAGACGGACGTGTTTTGCATAATAGTTACCGTCTGCGTGCAGGGCAGAGTGTCGCCGTTTCGTTGCCCGAGGTAAAAGCGACGGAAATTGTGGCGGAGGAACTGCCATTAGTTGTCGTCTATGAGGACAGCGATATTGTTGTTGTGGACAAACCTGCCGGCATGGTAGTTCATCCTGCGGTGGGGCACCGACGCGGCACCTTAGTTAATGCCTTACTGCATCATGTGCGAGATTTAGCCGGAATAAATGGCGAAGAGCGTCCGGGCATTGTTCATAGATTAGACAAGAACACGTCCGGGCTCTTGGTTGTAGCCAAGCACACGGAGAGTCTCTTACGCCTACAGCAACAGCTCTCGTCCCGTAAAATGGGCCGCGAATATGTGGCTCTTGTCTACGGTTGCCCCAAAGATGCCCGCGGTACAGTGAATGCCCCGATTGGACGTCATCCAACGCGCCGCAAAGAGATGGCAGTGGTGCCACAGGGAAGGGTGGCTATTACCCACTACCAAGTAAAGGATTGTCTGGGCGCGTACGCGCTCATTACATGTAGGCTAGAGACCGGACGTACGCACCAGATTCGCGTTCACCTCGCCTATCTCGGTTATCCTATAGTGGGCGATGAGGTCTACGGTCCGCGCAAGGCGCCGTGGAAGCTTACCCGTCATATGCTTCACGCTGCAGGGTTGACATTAACACACCCAATGACCGGTGAGCGCATGGATTTTTCGAGTGAACTGCCTGAGGATTTTAAGGCTATGCAGGGCAAGCTGCAAAGAATCGCGGGACGCGAATAACTGAATTCACAGGGGTGAAGTGCGTATGGAGTTCAAACAAAAGGCTCTGCTAATGGACGAAAAGGCAATCGCGCGCGCCATTACGCGCATTGCCCATGAAATCATCGAGCGCAACAGGGGCGTTGAAGATGTGGTGTTGATGGGGATTAAGCGTCGAGGCGTACCCTTGGCCGAGCGCCTGCGGGGGGCTATACAGCGCATAGAAGGGACTTTAGTCGAGGTAGGGACGATAGACATCACTCTGTACCGTGACGACCTCACGCCTATGACTGACGCGCATGTGGCGAGCGGAACTCTGCCTTCTGTCGCGGGCAAGAATGTGGTGATCGTAGACGACGTGCTTTACACCGGGCGCACCGTACGAGCCGCGCTTGACGCCTTAGTCGATCAGGGGCGACCTAGCAGTGTGCAATTGGCAGTTCTCATTGACCGTGGACACCGCGAGTTGCCTATTCGTGCGGATTTCGTGGGTAAGAATGTGCCTACGTCGCGCAGGGAGCACATAGCTGTCGAGGTGACGGAGGTAGACGGCAGGGATCAGGTGCTACTTGTAGAGCTCTGCTGATAGTCCTCGGGCGCACACGGCTGCTTTACGTACAGCGTACGTTGATGGTCATAGATGACGTAGCCGGGACGGGCGTGCGCAGGACGTTTGACAAACTTGCGCAGGGTGTAATCTACGGGAACATTGGTGGAGGCTTGCAGGGTGCTGTAGTAGGCCGCTAGGTTAGCCGCATACCGCAGGGTCGCTTCGGAGGGTGTCGCCGTGGAGTGGATTAGCACGTGGCTTCCCGGCGCTTTTTGCACGTGTAGCCAGCAATGCTCGGGGTGAGCCTGTCGCACCAGCAGTTCGTTCTGCAGGTTGGTACGGCCAACGGAGATGCTCACGCCTTGCGAGCAAACAAATGTGCGTGGGGCACTTGGGGCTACTGCCTGTCGCTTAGCAGTTGCGGCCGCGGGCATGAGCCCCATTGCGCACATCTCTGCCCCGATTTCCCTAAGAGTCTCCGCGTCCGTTGCGGTATCAATGCTGTAGAGCAACGTCTCTAGGTACTGCAGGTGTACGGTGTCGTTGTGCAGGCGCTCCAGAGCATGCTGCCTAGCGCTTTGTGCGCGAGCATACTGCCTGTAGTACTGCCTTGCGTTTTCGGCCAAGCCAAGTTTTGGATCGAGGGGAACTCTGACTTCGGGCAGACTCTCGTCATAGTAGTCAATGACAACTGCCTGCCCCTCCTCGATGCGCTGCGTGCCAAGATTAGAGTACAACAAGTCTCCAAACCGCCTGAACTCCTCCCGTCCCTCGCTCTTTAGTAAGTCCCCCCGCAGGGCCTGCATGCGCCGCTCGATCTTGGCAAGCGAGGCGGCTGTTACTTTACGTAGAGAAAGGCGAAGTGACTCGCGCTGCTCGCCTTGGTTAGCTGACAAGAAGGCCCCCGCCACAAGTGAGTTTACTCCGCAGACAATTTCACCGGGTACCTCGAGGTGGGTGAGGGGGAGAATGTGAAAAAGTGTCTTGTCATAGCGATAGAGGTAACCCGTTCGGATTTCTCCTGCGCTGGCAGCCAAAGCGAGCTGGCGCACACTCGCGGCGACTTGTTCCCATTCCGGTCTACTAAGGTCACGGCCCTCGGCCTTAGGCGTTAGCCGCGAGGCCAACTCGTTAGCTAACAGCTGTGATACACCCTGGATGCCGGTGCGAAGCAGCTTGTGCACAGGCTCAGCACTCTCTTTGGCAATTCCGTAAAGATACTCCCCATCTACGCTAAGCGGCGAGATGCGGCCTTGGCCGGGGGGCGACTCGTAGCGCAATCCCGGCAGTACAGCGCGCACTGATGACAGGTTGATGCTGACGCGTGTTAAGGCGTCGATTACGGTCCCTCCCGGACCCACTAATACTACGTTGCTGTGCCGTCCCGTCAGTTCGATCATCAGCCTGTAGGTGGCGGTGTTCCCTAGTTCGTCGCGACCACTGAAGGTCGCGGTAACAACGCGTTCGAACCCTATCACCGCTAGCTCAGTCAAGCGGGCGCCCGCAAGGTACTTCCTGAGCATCAAACAAAAGAAAGGAGGAGACGGAGGGTTCACCCACGCCTCGCTAGACAGCATCAGTCTTGGCCACTGCGGGTCAATGGAAACAACGAGGCGGTGCTTCTTCCCTGTCCCTGCCAAGAGCAGCGTAACCGTGTGTCGGTTAGGTTGATGGATTTTCTCACACCGCAGTCCCATCAGTTCGGTATTTAGTTCTTGCACCAAGGCATTAAGTACAAATCCGTCTAGACTCATATACAGGCCGACCTCCCTAACTCCCCTTATCTTAACCCGCACATTTTTGCGGCACAACAGGAATATGTTTAGGAGGGTAAAGGAGGCGGCAGCATGCAAGGAGAAAGCGGTTGCCACGCGTTAACTTATGACTCAGTCCTGCTTCGGCTTCGCACTAACCAGAGTGGGCTCTGCAAGCGCGAGGCCGAGCGTCGACTGCGGGACGTCGGGTTAAACCAACTGGTGGAAAAACCTCGCCCGAGTCTCTTCGTGAGGTTCCTAGGACAACTCGGGGACTTGATGACGCAAGTTCTCTTAGCAGCCACAGCAGTGTCGGCACTAATGGGAGAGTACGCGGATGCGGTAATTATAGTTGCCATAGTAGTGCTCAATTCCACGCTCGGGCTCATCCAAGAGTGGCGGGCCGAGAAAGCCTTGGCGGCACTAAAGAAACTAGCTTCACCTACGGTCACTGCGCGGCGGGACGGGACCGAGGAGACGATAGCGGTTTCCCAGTTAGTACCAGGCGACATAGTGCTACTGACGGCGGGAGACCGCATCCCGGCAGATGTAAGACTCGGTCAAGCTTGGTCCTTTGAAGTGGACGAGGCGGCGTTGACAGGCGAGTCTGTGCCCGTCAGCAAGCATATTCACGCCGTAGCGGAGGGCGCGGGGGTGCCGGAGCGCACTTCGATGGCCTACTTTGGCACTATGGCGACCAAAGGACGCGCCGAGGGCGTGGTTGTGGCTACCGGTATGGCTACGGAAGTAGGGCTGATTGCTCGGCTCCTGCAGACCAAAGATGAGCCTACACCGCTGCAACAGCGCTTTGCCGAGCTAAGCCGCTATCTGGTTGCCGCCTGCATAACAGTGTGTGTCGGTGTGGTGGTACTGGGGTTAAGCCATGGGGAACCGCTCTACAGCATGTTTCTGGCCGGGGTCAGCCTTGCTGTGGCCGCGATCCCGGAAGGGTTGCCTGCGATCGTAACCATTGTCCTGGCATTAGGCGTACAGCGCATAGCAAAGGTCAAGGCGCTGGTGCGTCGGCTCCCGGCTGTAGAGACGCTAGGGAGTGCGACTGTCATTTGTTCTGACAAGACCGGGACTCTGACGTGCAATCAGATGACCGTCACGGAAGTGTGGGCCGGCGGTGAGGTTTTCCGGGTCACAGGTTACGGACTGAATCCGCAAGGAGAGTTTTACCTGGGAGCTAAACGCGTGGACGCAACAGAGTCGCCTGACCTGTCCCTAGCGCTACGCATTGGCGCAGTGTGCACGGCAACGCGTGTAACGCGCGGCAAACAGGTGGCGGTGCTAGGCGACCCTACGGAAGCTGCGCTGATTGTGGCGGCAGAGAAGGCGAAGCTTGAGACTTCCGTTAGCCTGGTGAAAGAACTGCCTTTTGATTCCCAGCGCATGTTAATGAGCGTAGTCATCAGAAACGCAGGCGGCAGGTACCTAGTCTTCACTAAAGGCGCACCGGACGCCCTATTTGCTGTCTGCACCGAATACCGGGAACAGGGGCGCAGTCACAAGTTGACGCCCGCTGCCCTAGTTATGCTGCAGAAAAAGAACGAGGAGCTCGCCGCAAGGGGCCTTCGGGTTTTGGGAGTCGCTTACCGGGAGTACAGGGGCGGTCAGGAGCAAGTCGAAGCCGCGAGCATAGAGCGAGGCCTCACCTTAGTTGGGTTGGTAGGTATGTATGACCCGCCGCGGCCGGAGGTTAAAGCAACATTGAGAAAGTGCAAAATGGCGGGCATTAGGGTGATAATGGTTACGGGCGACCATGCCTTGACAGCTCTAGCTATCGCCCGTGAGATTGAATTGGTGGGCAAAGAGGCTCGGGCCGTGACCGGTAAGGAACTCAGCGCCATGCATGACGGCGAGCTAGAAAAAATAGTTTCGGAGGTTAATGTTTTTGCACGGGTATCACCTGAGTGCAAACTGCGTTTAGTGAGGGCCTTGCGCAGACTCGGAGCTGTAGTAGCCATGACCGGGGACGGCATCAACGACGCGCCCGCCCTAAAGGAAGCCGACATCGGGGTGAGCATGGGACAGTGCGGAACAGAAGTAGCCCGAGAAGCCTCAGCGTTAGTTCTGCAGGACGACAACTTCGCCACCATTGTAAAGGCGATTGAGGAAGGGCGTGGCATTTATGACAACATAAGAAAGTTTGTTCGTTACCTCCTCTCCTGCAACGTAGGGGAACTGCTGGCTGTTTTCGTCGCCATGGCGGTTGGGCTGCCGCTCCCTCTGCGCCCGATGCAAATTCTGTGGGTGAACCTAGTTACCGATGGTCTCCCAGCCATGGCGCTCGGGGTGGACAGCGCGGACAAAAACGTCATGCTACGCCAGCCGCGTTCTCCGCAGGAGGGCGTGTTTAGCCGTGGTCTCGCGCGCAGGATACTGACGCGCGGGGTGTTGATTGGGCTCTCCACAGCCCTGGTGTTCGCCGCAAGCCTGACGACGCGGCAGTGTCTCGCTACAGCCCAGACCATGGCCTTTGCGACCTTAGTAGTATGCCAACTCCTGCACGTGTTTGACTGCAGATCGGAGACATTGGGTGTGGCGGAAAAGGGATTAACCACGAATCCCCTGTTACTTGGGGCAGTGGTGTCATCAGCCTTGCTATTGTTGGTCTCAATATACTGGCCCTTCCTTAGGGACTTGTTTGGCAACGTCCCCCTCGGGGGTGCAGATTGGGGGATAGTTTTGCTTGCCTCCGGCTTACCCACTCTCGTCATCGGTGTGCGCCGTCTCCTTACTCACTGGGTCGCTTGATTCTCTGGGCAAAGACGGTATACTATTCGCAGGAGTGTATTGGCTGGAGGCCCCGCGGAAGGAGTTAACAGATTTGCGCAGCATGACAGGATTTGCTAGAGTGCAGGGTGAGTGCGAGCTAGGCTTGCTCACTGTGGAAATGAGGTCTATCAATCACAGGTATCTCGACTTGTCACTGCGTTTGCCGCGAGAGTTAGCGCCACTGGAGGAAGAGATTAGGGCCCTAGTGCGGGAGAAAGTAGCGCGCGGGAGAGTGGAAATTTCCGTTAGGTTGCAGACGCAAGGGAAGAACGCGCGGCCGGTGGCGTTTAACGGGGAGCTGCTTAGTGAGTACAAGGACAAACTCACCGCCTTAGCTCGCGAGCTTGGGCTAGACCCTCTGCAGCACATCTCTTTGCATTACCTGTTGACTCTGCCCGGGGTAGCGGTTGAGCAGGAGGAGAGCGTTGACGCCAATGCGAGTAGCGAGCTTGCCAAAGCACTGATTGCAGATGGTCTAAACGACTTGTTGCTGACTCGCGAGCAAGAGGGGAAGCGTTTATGTGAGGATATCGTGGCGAGACTTGCGTTCATTAAGAGCTCGGTAGACCGCATAGACGACTTGGCAAAGGACAGTGTCGGCATCTATCGAGAGCGCCTGCTGGAAAACATCAAGCGCCTGACGCTAGATACGGCACTCGACCTAGGCAGGCTCGAGCTTGAAGTCGCACTGTGGGCTGACCGCGCCAATATAACCGAAGAAGTGGTGAGGCTTAACACCCATCTCTATAATTTCCGCGAGCTTCTCAAGCAGCAGGCAGTCGGCAGGAAGCTAGACTTCTACCTGCAAGAGATGAACCGCGAGGTGAACACACTCGGGAGCAAATCAGCCGATGTAAACATAAGTCAAGTTGCGGTCGATATAAAGGCTGAGTTGGAGAAAATTAGAGAGCAAGTGCAGAACCTTGAATAGTCTTGGGCTGAAGGGAGAATTAGGCATGGAGATTAGGCTTATCAACATCGGCTTTGGCAACATTGTATCGGCTAATAGACTAGTTGCTATTGTGAGCCCGGAATCGGCGCCCATTAAGCGCATTGTGCAAGAGGCACGCGACCGCGGGATGCTGATTGACGCGACTTACGGCCGCCGCACACGCGCGGTTATCATTACGGACAGCGACCATATAGTGCTGTCGGCTGTCCAGCCGGAGACGGTAGCTCACCGCTTGTATGCAAAGGACAGCAAAGACGAGGCGTTAGACAAAGATGACAAAGATGAAACAGTGGAAGGGTAGGCGGAGTCAATGATGATCCATCCCTCCGTAGATAAGCTCCTGCGGCGAGTTGACAGCAAGTACACCTTAGTCATCGCTTCTGCCAAACGGGCGCGAGAGCTGATGATGCAAAAGAAACCCGTAGTGGACAAACCAGTGACCGTGGCTTTAGAAGAGATTGACAAAGGTATTATTACCTATCAGCGCCTGCGGGAAGGCATTAAATAGCGTAGGCCGTGCCTACACTTTTCTAGGGAGATGTACAGTCAAGTTGTGGTTAATGTCCCCGCGCTCTACGACCGAGTCTTTACTTATCAAGGTGAAGCGCCTGTAGGAAGTCTCGTGCACGTTCCTTTGGGGAGTAGCACGAGGGCCGCTTTAGTAATAGGCCACACCGCCACCCGGGATTACGACGAAGAAATGAAGTGCCTTGGCGACTCTATGTATGCCGGCGCGGTGTGGTTAAGCCATGAGCTCCTAGTCTTGTCGCAGGAGCTCGCAGATTTTTATCTGTGCTCGCGCGGGGCTATTATCGACCTGATGCTTCCGGTACCTTTCGCCGCGAAAGAGATTAGTGGGCTAAAGAGGGTCAAGCGGGAGCAGATAAACCGCGATGAGACTCTCACTCGCTACGCTCCGGCGCAGCTGACACTCGAGCAGCTAGAGGCAATAGAGCAAATCACGCACGCTTTGACCACCGGCCAAGCCAAGCCGCATTTGCTATTTGGGGTAACCGGCAGCGGTAAGACAGAGGTCTATCTTAACGCCATCTCCTTCGCGCTCTGCCAAGGGAAGCAGGCCATCTACTTGGTGCCGGAGATCGCGCTGACCCCACAGGTTATTGCCAATGTGGTGCATCGCTTTGGCGAGCAAGTGGGGGTGCTGCACAGTGGGCTTTCCCCCGGCGAACGCGCCAGGGCGTGGCAGAAAGTGCAAAGCGGAGAGACGCGGGTAGTTGTGGGTGCCCGCTCGGCCGTTTTCGCACCCACGGCACAGCTCGGGCTAATCATTATGGATGAAGAGCATGAACAAAGCTACCGCCATGAGGGCGGAGTAAACTACCATACTCGGGTTGTAGCGCAGCTTAGGGCACGTCAACAAGGCGGAGTCCTGCTCATGGGGAGTGCTACGCCCTCGCTGGAGGCGTACTCCTCCGCCGAGCGAGGAGCGACGACACTGCTGCGGTTGACCGCGCGGCCGCAAGGGACGCACCTGCCCGAGATAAAAATCGTGGACATGCGTGAGGAGCTTAGGCAGGGCCTCTTGGGGCTCCTGTCGAATCCGCTACGGCAAGCTCTTGCTGACAGCCTTTCTGCTAACGAACAGGCCCTCCTCCTCTTTAACCGCCGCGGTTACGCGCAGATGTCTCTCTGCCGCGACTGTGGTCATATCCCGGTCTGTCCGCATTGTGACGTAAGTCTGCGTCTCCATGACGGAGTACGGCAGCTGAAGTGCCATTATTGCGGTTACTCCCAGCCGGCGTTAGGAGAGTGCCCGCGGTGTCGCGGTCGGCAAATCCAAACTAGGGGCGCAGGGACCGAGAAGCTAGCCGAGGAGTTGCGCGGCCTGTTCCCGGAGTTTAGCTTTACCCGTCTTGACGCCGATACCGCTGCCGCCAAAGGAGCCCACCAGCGTCTCCTGACTGAATTTGGCAGGCAAGACTCCCACGTCCTACTCGGCACAAGAATGATTGCCAAGGGACTAGATTTCCCTAGCGTTACCGTAGTCGGCGTGGTGGATGCAGACAGCGGGATGTCCTATCCGGACTTCCGCTCGGTGGAGGAAAGCTTCGCCTTGCTCATGCAGGTGGCAGGACGCGCCGGACGAGGCAACACGCGCGGACGGGTGTTCGTCCAGACCTTTAACCCGGAACACTATTGCCTGCGCCTGCTTTTGCGACATGACTACTGCGGCTTTGCAGGTATTGAGAGCAAACTCAGGCGGAAGTTGGCTTACCCGCCATTTGGAGGGCTCGCCACGCTCTGCTTCCGTGGCAGAGACCAGAGGGAAGTTCTCGAGGCCGCGCAAGCAGTAGGGGAACTTTGTGCGGGGAGTGGCGCGGTAGTGGCGCTCGGGCCGGTGGCTGAGGTGCCGGCACGAGTCAACAACGTCTACCGTTACCAGCTCACGCTAAAAGCCAAGAACAGAAAGACTCTGCAAGAAGTGCTGACGGGTCTCGGCGCAAGGATTACCGGCCTCTGTTCATCTTCGGTGCGTTGGTATATCATATTAGAGTAGAGGTGGTAACTCAGTGGCTGTCAGACTGGTGCGTGAGCTTGGCGAGGAGGTCCTGCGCGAGCGGGCTCGCCCTGTGAAACGCTTTGATGAGGTATTGCAGCGTTTGATAGACGACATGTTTGAGACGATGTATCACTACCAAGGAATCGGCCTAGCTGCGCCACAGATTGGTGTGCCCAAGCGAGTCATAGTGATGGACGTGGACGGGGTAATACTCGCGCTCGTCAATCCCGAAGTAGTCTCGGCCGCAGGTGAGACAGCTGATACGGAAGGATGTTTAAGTGTGCCCGGCGTATACGGCGAGGTGAAACGTGCCGCTAAGGTAGTGGTGCGCGGCCTTAACCGGGACGGCACAATCACGGAGCTCGAGGCGACAGCGCTGCTTGCTCGTTGCCTGCAACACGAAATCGACCATCTCGACGGCATTCTCTTTATCGACAAAGCCACAGAACTCGAGCCTGCCAGCGAAAGTGAAACAGACAGTGCGTAGGCGCATTGTCTTTATGGGGACACCCGAGTTCGCCGTCCCCGCCCTTCGCACCCTGCATGAGGAAGGACACACAGTGGCAGCCGTTTTCACGCAACCGGATCGCCCGGCGGGCAGGGGTAGACGACTGACACCGCCACCGGTCAAATTGGCGGCACTTGCACTCGGTTTGTCGGTATGGCAACCTAGTTCCCTGCGCGACCCGGAAGTGCTCGACTTTTTGCGTGGGCAGTCGCTAGACGCAATCGTGGTCGCGGCTTACGGCAAGCTCCTGCCGCCTGCCGTTTTGGCAGTGCCCCGCTTTGGGTGCAAGAACATCCATGCTTCACTATTGCCTAAGTACCGCGGCGGAGCCCCTGTGCACTGGGCAATCGTCAACGGCGAGCATGAAACCGGCGTCACGATTATGCAGATGGCGCGGGGACTAGACACGGGTGATGTTATCGAGCAGCGTGCCGTCCCCATTAACCCCGACGACACTTGCGGCAGTGTAACGACAAAGCTGTCGCTGCTTGGGGCCGAACTTATCGCGGAGGTACTGGCCTTGCCCGACGCGGGCGAATCAAGGCGCACACCGCAGGCACACGAGTTGATGACTACTGCCCGCACCGTGCGTAAGCTAGACGGGCTGATCAACTGGTCATTGGAATCTAGACAG
Source organism: uncultured Peptococcaceae bacterium (assembly GCA_964349715.1). GTDB lineage: Bacteria > Bacillota > UBA994 > UBA994 > UBA994 > UBA994. The sequence goes on along the minus strand of CAYGHR010000001.1, from coordinate 30,735 downwards.
ATTGAGGCGTTAGTGCGCGGCATGTACCCGTGGCCGGGAGCATACACTCATTGGCGGCAGGAAGCCCTCGGCGTGTTGTCGACGCGCAGAGCGGCAGGAGGGCCCGCCCTTAAACCCGGAGCTGTGTGGTGTCAGGACGGTAGGTTGTGGGTGGGATGTCTGGACGAGAGTCTTGAGTTGCTCAAAGTTCTGCCTGCGGGTAAGAAAGCGATGTCGGCCTTAGACTTTTACCGCGGCTACCTCAGCCGCAACCACGACACTATATTCTATTAGGGGGGTAGAACATGTTCTTTGGCGGACCCGGTTTTGGTTTGATTCTTGTAGCCATGGTATTGGCAATGCTTGCCCAAGTGAAGATTCAAAGTGCCTATCAGAAGTATAGCGCCATGCGCGTGCGTTCAGGGCGTACCGGTGCGCAAGTGGCGCGCGAGCTGCTCAGACAAGCCGGCTTAGACGACGTCACGGTAGAAGCCGTGGGGGGGAGACTATCTGACCACTACGACCCACGCGCGCGCCGCGTTCGTCTCTCGGAACAGGTGTATAACGGCACTTCCGTTGCCGCGCTAGGGGTAGCCGCTCATGAGGCAAGCCATGCGGCGCAACATGCCGAAGGCTACGGGCCGTTAGCGCTCAGGACGGCACTCTTGCCTGTCGCGGGCTTCGGCTCCAACCTCGCCTTCCCGATGTTTTTTGCGGGGTTCTTCTTTAATGCCCCGATGTTGATGGACGTCGGCATCCTGTTTTTCTCGGCCGCCGTGCTGTTTCAGATCATCACTCTGCCGGTGGAGTTTAACGCCAGCAGCAGAGCCGTGGAGTTGTTAGCGGCAGGCGGCTACGTCACGCGTGAGGAAGAGGGCCCCGTGCGCGACATGCTGCGTGCCGCCGGATACACCTATCTAGCCGCCACCGCTGTTTCGCTTGCACACCTTTTGCGCTTGATGCTGCTCCGTGACCGCAGGGGATAATACTTCTCCAAGGCTCTTAGCGCTAAAAGCTCTGAACGCCGTTGACGAGAGTGGGGCCTACACAAACCTCAGTATAGAGCGCGTCCCGGCCGATTCTCTAAGCAGTGCCGATAAGGCACTGCTTGTTCAGCTTGTATATGGAACAGTGAGCATGAAGCTGGCCATAGACTTCCAGCTCAATCAGCGGTTGCGTAAACCCATAGAGACCCTACCAACGGCGATTAGAAACATCCTCAGGCTCGGCGCATACCAAATTATGTACTTGGCAAGGGTCCCCCCGCATGCGGCAGTCAACGAAGCCGTCAAACTGGCACACCGCTTCGGCCACATTGGCACAGCCCGGCTGGTGAACGCCGTGTTGCGCCGTTTGACACAGGCAGACACCCTGACCTGGCCCGACCCATCAGAGGACTCAGTGCATTATCTTTCCGTATACTATTCGCATCCACCTTTTCTCGTGGCTCGCTATCTAGAGCGCCTGGGGTTACGCGAGACACAAGAGCTGCTCAGTGCAAACAACCTTCCGCCGCGCTTTTGCATTCGTGTCAACACTACGCGTATCAGCGTGCGAGAACTGGCAAAACAGCTGGAAGAACGCCATATCAAGGTTGAGGTTGGGCAGTACGTGCCGGAAATCCTCTACCCCGTGCCCACTCCCTCCTTTGCGGACGAGCTTTTTGCGGCCGGGTACTACGCGGTTCAGGGCGAAGCGTCCGCGATGTGTGCGCACTTTTTGGCACCTGAGCCGCATGAGCGCATTGTGGATTTATGCGCCGCGCCGGGGGGCAAGGCAACCCACCTCGCCGAACTGATGGGGGATAAGGGAGAGATCTTCGCCTGTGACCGCAATGCCAAACGTCTGCAACTTGTGGTAGAGAATGCGGCGCGGCTGGGTCTTAAGTCCATCCGCCCCCTGCACAAAGCGGCGCACGAGGTGATAGGCGTCACCGGTGAGGTCGAGAAGGTGCTTCTGGACGCGCCCTGCTCAGGTTTTGGTGTGTTGCGTCACAAACCGGATCTGCGCTGGCGCCATAACGAGGACTCCGTGCGGGAACTTGCGGCAAACCAACGCGAGATGATTATCTCTGCGGCCAGACTCGTGGCAAGAGGCGGAACTTTAGTCTATAGTGTCTGCACTACGGAGCCGGAGGAGACGACTGGCGTGGTCAAGCACCTCTTGTCGGAACGGACGGATTTTGCGCCCGTGCCCACAATGCCGGCTCGCCTCACGCAGGTGCCGGTAAAGAGTGACGGCCCCGGCTACTATTGCTGGCCCCACCGGGACAGGATTGACGGATTCTATATTGCGGCATTGCGGCGTGCAGGAATTTGACAGGAGGTAGAGAAATTTGGGCTTAGACTTCATAGCGCTCTCGCAGGAAGAGAGATATCGATTGATGGCGTCACTGGGAGAACAGAAGTACCGTGTCCAGCAAGTTGAGGAATGGATCTTTAAACATGCGGTACTTGACTACACGCAGATGGCCAATCTCCCTAAGTCGCTCCGCGACTCGCTGGCAGAACAGAATATCCCGGTGCTTGCAGCTAAAGTCGTGGCGGAAAACGTCGACGGCGGCGTCACTAAGCTTGCGGTAGAGCTTGCCGACACACAGGTAGTCGAGTCAGTGATAATGCGCTACCGACACGGACTTACGCTCTGTGTCTCTACGCAAGCCGGATGCAAAATGGGGTGCGCGTTTTGCGCGACGGCAAAAGGGGGCTTTGCCCGCAACCTTACGCGTTACGAGATGCTTAGGCAGTTGCTGCTCGCAAACTCTCGCCTTAGCGCTAGGGGCGAGCGCGTTACGCGTGTCGTTCTCATGGGCATGGGCGAGCCGCTCGACAACTACGAGGAAACCGTGGCGTTCATTCGCCTCGCGGTGGGCTTGTGCTCGATCAGCCCTCGGCGCATTACGGTATCTACTTGCGGGTTGGTGCCCGGCATAGAACGCCTAGCTGCCGAAGGGCTGCCCTTGACGCTATCTGTGAGCCTTAATGCTGCGGACGACGAGCTTAGGCGTTCGCTAATGCCCATAGCTCAAGTCTACCGCGTCAATACGGTGCTAGCCGCGATGCACATGTATGCGGAGGCGACTAAACGACGCGTGACCGTTGAGTATGTGCTTATAAGGGGAGTTAACGATCGCGAAAAGCATGCCCGGGAGCTAGTGGCAAAGATTAAGGGCGGAAACTTTCACGTTAACCTCATCCCTTATAATCCTGTAGCTAATTCGAGCCTAGAGGCGCCCTTACCCGCATCAGTGCGGGTGTTTCAGGAGATTCTGACGCACGCGGGTATTGCCGTGACGGTGCGGCGTGGTCTGGGCACTAAAGTACAGGGCGCCTGCGGGCAGCTGCGTGGCAACCTGCAAGAATAGTTGGGCGGGGTGGTTGCTTGTTCAAAGTTGTATCGGATACTAATCGCGGCAAAGTGCGCTCAGAGAATCAAGACTGCGTGTTGAGCGAGCAGGTCACCCTTGCCGGGTGTGAGGCTGTGCTTTGCCTTGTGGCCGATGGCATGGGCGGGCATCTGGCAGGTGATGTCGCCAGTCGCATGGCTGCGGAAGGACTCGCGCTCTCTATGCGTGACGGCAGCGGGAGCTTGCCCCCGGCTAGGTTACTCGAGCAGGGCTTCGCAGAGGCCAACGCTGCCGTGTACACGGCCGCCGAACGCCAAGAAGAGTACGCAGGGATGGGCACCACTTTGACGGCTGCTCTGTTGCTCTATGATCAGGTCTACATTTGTCATGTGGGAGACAGCCGCGCTTATAGGTTTGCCGGTGGTACTCTGACAAGGCTAACTCACGATCACTCCGTAGTTGAGGAACTGCTGCGCCACGGCAGCATTTCCTCGCGCGATGCGCGACATCATCCCCAACGCCATGTCCTTACCCGTGCCTTAGGTGTTTGTCCCGAGTTGACCACGGATTGCCAAGACATGGCATGGGGGGCGCGTGACGTGCTATTGTTATGCACGGACGGCTTGACCGGGGTCCTCTCCGACAAGGAAATCGAGCATATTTTGCGCGAGCATGACGCGGCCTCTGCGATTAGGCATCTCATGGATGAGGCGCTTGCGCGCGGTGCGCCCGATAACGTGACGATTCTGTTAGCGATGAGAGAGGACAGCGTATGAACATGACGGGAAAGGTATTGGGGGGACGTTACGCTGTAGGTGAGCGGTTAGGGGGCGGGGGAACTGCCTTCGTCTACAGGGGGCGCGACGCTCTGCTGAACCGCACCGTAGCCATAAAGGTTCTGAACACGCACATGACCGTCGACGGTGACTTTGTCGCTAAGTTCCGACGCGAAGCGCAAGCAGCCGCAAGTCTCTCGAACCCCCACATAGTTGCGATCTACGATGTGGGTCAGGACCAGGATACTCACTTCATAGTCATGGAATACGTCGAGGGCAAGACTCTTAAGGAGCTAATCGTCGACAGCGGCACCCTAGCCAGTAAAGTTGCCATTGATATAGCTATGCAAATCGCGGAAGCACTGCGGCATGCGCATCAGCATGGAGTTATCCATAGGGACATAAAACCCCTGAACATCTTGATGACAAGGGATGGACAGGCTAAGGTCACAGACTTTGGCATCGCGCGCGCGATGACCTCATCCACCTTGACGCAGACGGGTGCCCTGATGGGCTCCGTGCACTACCTGTCTCCTGAGCAAGCTAGAGGTGGATACACCAATGAGCGCTCTGACATTTACTCGCTTGGCGTGGTGATGTATGAGATGCTCGCGGGGGACTTGCCGTTCACGGGCGACAACGTTTTCTCCATAGGGCTCAAGCACTTGCAGGAGTCACCTCGTCCCTTAGGTGAGCTGTGTCCCCACATTGACCCTAGGCTTGAGGCAATAGTCATGAAATGCTTGCGCAAGGAGCAAGACAACAGGTACCAGACAGCCCAAGACTTACTAGACGATCTGTTGCTTTTAGCAGTAAATGGCGACGCTAGGAAGGAAGCGGTCATCACCCCCGGACAGGAATCGAGGAGGAGCAGCGTGGGGAAGCAGGTCAAGCGCAAAGTTTCTTGGATGGCTTTAATTTCCTCCGCGATGGCAGTGACAATGCTGGTTATGATTGTCGGCTTGCTCTACACCTTCTGGCCACGGCCCGAAGTAGTGGTCCCCAATATCGTTGGCATGACCTTGGCGGAGGCTACCGCCGACCTCCGTGAGGTTGGCCTTAACTACACCATCAAGGAGGCCGAGTCTAATCCCGAGGTGCCTCCTAATGTAGTATTGCGGCAGAATCCAGAGGGTGGTCGTACTGTGCGAGCGGGGCGGGCCGTGGAGATCATCCCGAGCCTAGGTCCCGAGCTTTTGGAAGTGCCCGATGTAGTGGGCAAGACGCTGTTGCAGGCTGAGATTGACCTTACAAAGCAAGGGTTTGTGCTCGGACAGAAAACAGAGCGCACCCACGAGACCATCCCCGCCGAACACATTATTGAGCAGAACCCGCGCCCGGGAACGCTGACACAGCGCGGAGAGCGCATTGATATTTTGATTAGCCTTGGGCCGCCGGTGGCAGAAGTACTGACGCCGCTCCTATTAGGGCTTACGGAGGCTCAGGTAGTTGCGAGTCTTAATGAACTAGGTCTTACCGTAAAAACCCCTGTGACACAGGAGTTCCACGCTACGACTCCCTACGGACGAGTCATCGCCCAGACTCCCTCGGCAGGGGAGCGTATTCCTGTCGGCGGCGAGGTATCCATAGTCGTCAGCCGCGGCCGGCAGGCATCCACCACGGTAGTTATCCCGGCGGACCGACTTGCGGAAAATACCCGTGTTGAAGTCAGTGTAGAGGACATGGAAGGAGAGCGCGTGGTCTACGACCGTGTCCACAGGCGCCAGGATGGAGACTTGCGCATCCCTGTGTCCGGCATCGCTCCTTTTCGACTTATCGTAAGGATTGATGGACGCCTCGACCGCGATGAGATAATCGGGCAGGGAGGCACTTAGCGCTTGGTGGGACGGGTCATTAGGCTCCTAGCCGGCTACTACTTTGTGCAAGTGGGACCGTCAGTTCTTCGATGTCGTGCCCGCGGCAAAATGCGCTTGTCAGATGAAACCCCTTGTGTGGGGGATATGGTCGAAGTCACCACACTTGCCGATGGCGAGGGCGTCGTCGAGGCCATTCTGCCGCGCCGAAATGTACTGGACCGACCCCTAGTTGCCAACGTATCGCAAGTGGTAGTTGTGGCCGCTATGACCTCCCCGGAACCAAATCTTATCCTCGTAGACAGAGTGTTAGTGGCAGCAGAAGTGCTTGGACTGCGGGGGGTCGTGTTTTTTACTAAGACGGACCTGCATCAGCGCGCGGAACTTAAAGGTATCTATGAGAAGGCCGGTTACTGCGTAATTCTCGGGTCGCTGACAAGCAAGCAGGCGCCAAGCGAACTCCTTGACGTCTTGCGCGGACAGACTTCCGTACTTGCGGGGCAGTCGGGCGTCGGCAAGTCGAGCCTCGTGCGGTTGTTGTGCCCTGGGGTTAATGCGGCTGTGGGAGAAGTGAGTGCGAAAACGCATCATGGGAGACATACCACGCGCCATGTCGAGCTGCACTACCTGCCGAATTACGAGGCCTTTGTGGCTGATACTCCCGGGTTTAGTCGATTAGACCTACCCGAGGGGCTTAGCAGCCATAATCTAGCCGAGCACTTCCCGGAAATGCGCGGTGCGCGGGAGCGATGCCGTTTCGGGGGCGATTGCAGGCACAGCGGTGAACCCGGGTGCGAGGTGCGGGGCGGGCTGTTGCCAAGTGGGGCTATAGCTTTGGAACGTTACAAGAGCTATTTGGCTCTCCTTGAAGAAGTTAGGCAACAAGAAAGGAGCCGATACAAGTGATTATACTGTCGCCGTCGCTGTTGGCGGCCGACTTGCTGTACTTAGGCGAAGAGTTAGACAGCGTAGTCTCCGCGGGGCTAAGCCACGTGCATGTCGATGTCATGGACGGCAACTTCGTGCCAAACATCTCGTACGGCGTAAACATGGCTCATGCGGTCAGGCGGCACGGACAGCTTAAATTCGACTGCCATCTGATGGTGTCAGAGCCCGAGAAGTATGTCGCCGCCTTTGCTGAGAGTGGACCCGAGCTGATTACGGTGCATGTCGAAGCGACGCACCATCTGCATCGGCTTGTACACGCAATCAAAGAACTAGGGGTGAGGGCCGGCGTTTCCCTAAACCCCGCCACTCCCGTTGACGTACTCCGCTGCATTATTCAGGATCTGGATGCGGTATTACTGATGACGGTTAATCCCGGGTTTGGCGGTCAGAAGTTCATCCCCAGTGTCTTGGCGAAAATTAGCGCAGTGCGGGAGCTTGCCCTCACTCATGGACGGGAGATCATTCTGCAGGTAGACGGCGGCATCACAGAGGAAACCGCGAAGTTGTGCATTGCTGAAGGCGCGACGCACCTCGTGGCGGGGTTCTCCTTCTTTCAAAGTCCGGACAGACGAGCATTTGCGGAGAGTATTCGTGCGGTAGGGAAAAACCGGGAGTAGTACTCCCGGTTTTCACATCCTACGCGCGCTACGCATACACTGAGGCATGAGCCAAAGAAGGAGGGTACGGCTTGCGCAGAACTCACTGTCATCACCCCTTGCGTCGCGCGGGCGGTGTTCTGGTAGCTCTAGCCGGGCTACTGCTGATATCGCGCATTATTCCTAGTTGGTTGTGGCTGCTGGTGTTAGGGGGACTGTGTGTGTGGGCCGGGTGGTACCTGTACTACGAATGCTAGGAGGAGGGGCATGAGAATCCGCGTCTACAAGCCTCCCAGGTGGCTTGCCGGCATCCTGCGGTTGTTTTGGCGTAGTAGGAATCGCTAGGACAGCCCAAAGTCAAGACCCTCCTGCTGGTCATAAGCCAAGAGGAGGGTTTTGCATTGCCTGTTTTTATCATTTACACGGCGCGAGTGACTTTGTTAGACTTGAGGCATGTCGTACACACGTTGAGTCGAGTCGGCCTTCCTTCAGCAATAACGCGCACTCGTTGGATGTTGGGGAATCGAGTACGCTTGGTGCGTTTAGTCAACTGAGTTCCCTTGTAGTTTAGTTTATTGCCGGAAGACTTACTTTTGTTGCAGACCTCACATCTGTGCATGGTAGCCGCACCTCCTTTTCACGGGAGTAATTCTATCACATGCGAAACCACGCTGGCAAGGAGAGCCGCAATGTTTCGCGTTTATGGGTACATAGCTCTACCGACAGGAATATTAGAGACAAAAGAGAATAAGAGATGACTGTACGCAGGAGAGAAGGAGGAAACATAGTGAGTCAGACCATACTGACAGAATATGGGAAGATTGTCATTACCGCAGAGGCAATTGCCACGGTGGCAGGTGTGGCTGCCCTAGAATGCTATGGACTTGTAGGTATGTGTTCCCGCAGTCGCATTCGCGACGGATTCATTGAGCTCTTAGGCAAGGAGAATCTGTCACGCGGCGTAGAAGTGCATGTCAGCGGCAATCGCGTAGTTATTGACCTCTATATTATCGTGGGGTACGGCACCAAAATATCTGAGGTGGCGCAAAACATCATGGAGAAAGTAAGGTACGTAGTCGAAACATTAGTTGACTTGTCGGTAGAGCAAGTCAACGTCAATGTACAAGGCGTGCGCGTAAACGAGAATTATTAGGAGGATGAATGTTGTGACTGCAAAGCAGATAGATGCGATCCTCCTCCGCAACATGTTCTTGCTGGGCGCGCAAAGCCTTGAGGCCAACAAGCAGGCTGTAGACGCTCTTAATGTCTTCCCTGTTCCTGACGGTGACACCGGTACCAATATGCACCTTACCTTGCAGGCAGTCGTACGCGCGCTTGAGAAGCCCAACCTAGACACTTGTGCCGCCGTAGCTCAAGTAGTGGCTTCCGGATCGCTGATGGGGGCGCGAGGCAATTCCGGCGTTATTTTGTCGCAGTTGTTTCGCGGCTTTAGCCGTTCCTTAGAGCGAAAAGCAGTTATCCAAGCGACAGATTTTGCCCTCGCGTTGATGGCGGGAGTGGAAACGGCGTACAAGGCTGTCGGCAGGCCGGTAGAGGGAACAATTCTCACCGTGGCGCGTGAGGCGGCTCGTGTCGCGCAGGCTAAGGCACGCACCGAGCCCGACATTGCCAAACTGATGCAGGCGGTGATAGAGCAGGCGGAGAAGACGCTCGCGCGCACGCCCGACATGCTGCCGGTCCTCAAGAAGGCAGGTGTGGTGGATGCGGGAGGCCAGGGCCTAGTCCACATCTACCGCGGATTCCTGCACGCGCTTCTTGGTAAAGAACTTGCGACCCCGGTCGCCATAGAGGCGCCGAAGCCGTTACCTGAGCCCGAGCGACAGCATTTTACGGCTGCCGAAATCGAGTTTCAGTACTGCACTGAGTTCTTGATCCTGAACCCCCGCATAGAAGACCACATGCTGCGCCCGAGCCTCGAATCCTATGGCGACTCCTTACTGGTTGTGGGAGACGACGGAGTCATAAAAGTGCATCTACACACCAATCATCCGGGGACAGTAATGGAGCTGGCACTAGAGCATGGCGAGCTCAGCGCCATAAAAATCGAAAACATGAAGGAACAGCACGCTCACACCGCTTGGGCGGAGGAAGGGCTAAATGTCGCGCGCCCCGGCACCGACAAGTCCATCGGTGTAGTCGTGGTTGCCGCCGGCGCCGGGCTACGGGACATATTCCTGAGTCTTGGCGCGGATGTAATAGTCGAAGGAGGACAGACCATGAACCCAAGCACCGAGGACCTTGCCGACGCTGTTAACAGCCTAGCCTGTGAGCGCGCCGTGATTCTGCCAAACAACAAGAACGTTATTCTAGCCGCTTCCCAGGTCAAGGAGGTTACGAGCAAGGAAGTTGCCGTAGTCACGAGTCGCACCGTGCCTCAGGGCCTAGCCGCCATGCTATCCTACGAGGCCGACGCGCTTGAGCTTGAGCGCGTATCTAGGGCCATGTACAGACGCATGAGCGGAGTGAAGACCGGCTTAGTGACTTATGCTATCAAGGCCTACAACGGTGATGTGGGTGAGATTGTGGAGGGGGACATCCTCGGACTCAGCGATAAGGGCATAGACACGGTAGGTAGCGATGTCAATGAAGTTGCGCTGGCACTGCTAACGAATATGGTCACTGACGACGATGGGGTAATCTCACTTTTTGCCGGTGCCGACACGGATGAAGCAACGGCAAAAGCCCTAGCCGAGAAAATCAAAGAGAGATTTCCCAACTGCGAGCTTGAATTTTTCAGCGGTGGACAGCCCGTTTACTACTATATTTTTTCCATTGAATAGTAACGCATATTGTTGGAAGGTTTTCCTAAGTATAGAGAGCACACGCCAGCACATACTAAGCTCAAGCAGGGAGTTGCTACAGCATGAATTTGCCTAAGTCTGCAAACTCATCTCACTGCTTAAAACAAAGCTAAGGAGGTGCAATCAACGTGGCGAGAGGCAGCGACAATACCAGCAATCAAATCGTTGTTCCGCAAGCCAAGAACGCAATGGAGCAGTTTAAGTATGAAGTGGCTTCTGAGCTTGGCATCCAGACTCCAAATGACGGCTACTGGGGAACCATGACCACCCGCGATACAGGTGCTATCGGGGGCCATATGGTGCGCAAGATGATTGAGATGGCAGAGCGTTCTCTGGCAGGCCGTGGCGGCACCCTTCGTTAGTAAGACGTAACCTAAGGGCGGACCGGGAAGAGGTCCGCCCTTCGTATGTGCTCCGCGAAGCGAACAGCTAGCGACAAGTAAGCTCTGCTCATGTACAATAATGATTAACTATAGATGACGGGGGCACCAGGGGCTAAGGGGGTGTGGTATGCGAATCATTGCGGGCACGTTCAAAGGACGGCACATCGTGATGGATGACAAACTCGCCATTCGCCCCACATCTGATAAAGCGCGTGGCGCGGTGTTCTCTAGCCTAGCGGAGCTGATACCGGACGCTTGTTTTCTTGACGTTTTTGCGGGGACGGGGGCGATGGGCATCGAAGCCGTATCACGCGGCGCTCGCCTAGTGGTAGCCGTAGAGAAGTCGCCCCGCGCGGCTGCCCTTATCATCCGCAACCGCGACAGCCTTAATATAGATCCGCTCGTGCTTAGAGTCCGTGTGGGCTCTTATGAGCAAGTGCTGCCTGAGCTCGGCGAGCAAAAATTCGATGTGATCTTTGCCGACCCCCCTTATGGAGACTTGGTGGGTACGCAAGTCCTCGCTCTTATTGACCGTTGTGGCTTATTGGCCGTAAGAGGTGTCCTAGTTGTTGAGCACTTCGCCAAGGAGTCACTGCCAACAGAAACAGGGGGGTTGGGACTGCTTAAAATAAAGAGCTATGGGCAGACCGTTATGTCCCATTATGTGCGGGTGGGAGGAAATAAACGTGATTAGAGCAGTATACCCCGGGAGTTTTGACCCCGTAACCAATGGCCATTTGGACATCATTCTCCGTGCGGCCCGGATTTTCGATAGTCTTAGCGTGGTGGTAATGAGTAACCAAAGCAAGAGCACGCTCTTCTCCGTGGAGGAGCGGATTCTGCTCCTGCAAGAGGTAACGCGCGATATCCCCAATGTGGTGATTACTCATCATCCCGGGCTCTTAGTGCACTTCATGCAAAGCGAGAGAGCGCAGATTATCATCAAGGGCTTGCGTGCCGTCTCTGATTTCGAGTACGAATTTCAGATGGCTCTAATGAACCGCACATTGGATGACGGTGTGGAGACGCTGTTTATGATGACTAACAATCGGTACTCCTACCTGTCTTCTTCGCTGGTAAAAGAAGTGGCTCGCCTAGGTGGGTCGGTGGACGAACTGGTCCGACCGGTCGTGGCGGCACAGCTGCGGGCTAAGTTTTTGGCCTCCACTGAGCTCTGATTCTACATAGGCCGACCACTAGAGCCGACAAGACGAGCGCAATCCCAAGGAAGCCTAAGGCCCTGATGCCGGCAAAGGCCAACCGCTGCAAGACAAGGCTTGAGGCAGTGGCCGGAATGGTAGGGAGAAGAACCGGTAGACTGGTAGGGAACAAATCTCCGCTGACGTTCCACAAGAGCAGCGTGTAGAAAAAAGCTAAGACAGCATGGGCGAGGCGCGCCGCGAGATATGGTCCCACGCGGATGTCGGTGTCGTGCAGAATACTTGCCACTTGCCCGTGTACGGAGAGCCCGCTCCATGCGATAATGGCACCCGCCATGGCGACGCGCTGCATGAGGGGTGCACCTGCACTAGCGCACATCTCGGTGCCGATAGTTATCTCGAAGATGCCGGAGATGACGCTTTCCGCAAGTGCGCTTGATACCCCGATAACAGACAATGGCACAGCCACAGCCGCTGCCAAGAGGTCGACTAGACCTACGACCGTGGCCATGCGTATAATCACTGAGAACAAGATTATGAATCCGCCGATGTTAAGGAGACTGGTAACGGAATTGCGGACTGCATCACCAAACAACTGCCCGAGCGGCCTTCCGTCCTGTCGGCGCGCTCTTGGCAGCGCGCGCAGAGCCCGTAGCAGTATGCTGCCGGCAGGCACGACCTCCGTTGTGGAAGTGGTAGAGCGTCGATAGAAACGCATCAGCAGGCCTACAGTGAGGCTAGATGAGTAATGTGCCAACGCCAGAGTTGAGCCTAAGCGGGCATCGGCAAACATACCTACGGCTACCGCTCCGAACATAAACAACGGGTCAGCTGTATTAGTGAAGGACAAAAGGCGTTCTGCTTCTACTTGTGTGCAGGCGCGCTGTCGCCTGAGCTTAGCGGTGAGAATTGCGCCAATGGGATACCCCGAGGCGAGCCCCATGGCCATGACAAACGAACCTACCCCGGGCACATTAAACAGAGGCCGCATTAGGGGTTCAAGCAATACTCCCATCATAGCGACTACGCCTAGTCCCATGAGAATTTCCGAGAGGATAAAGAACGGCAGTAAAGCAGGGAACACTATATCCCACCACACCCTGAGTCCACTTAAGGCAGAGGCGAAGGCCTCCTCGGGGTAGAGCATGGTGGTAATGGTCAGGGCTATCGCCACCAGTGCAGACAGGTAGGGACGGCTACGAGACCAGAGCCTCTGTCGGCGCAAGCAGCCTCCCACCTTTCGCGCCTGTTGTCGTTTTCGTGACTTCGGCACTGTTACATTATATGTGGGGGCTAGGGGGGTATGCGCACCGCGAACGAGCCCAGGGGACTCTTGACTCTTGACTCGTGACCTTTGACCCTTGCAACCTCTCTGTTGGCCGAGCTCACGGTTCACGGTTCACGGTTAACAGATAACAGTTAACAGTTAACAGTTCACAGGTCACGATTCACAGTTCACGATTTCCCTAAGCGACAAGAGTCAAACTTCACGATATAATGGTGTGGGTCTTTACATCAAAGGGAGGTTGCGTTTAGTGAAAATACTTGTAATCAATTGTGGCAGTTCCTCGCTTAAGTACCAAGTCTTTGACATGAGTAATGAGGCCGTCTTGGCAAAAGGCTTAGTAGAGAAGATTGGACTGCCCGGAAGTTTCCTTAAGCATCGGCGCAAAGAAGAGGATAACATTATCGTGGAGAGCGACATGCCCAATCACGAAGCCGCGATTGGCCTCGTTATGGATGCTCTTTTGGACGCGCGGCATGGCATAGTAAAGAGCATGGATGAGATTGAGGCCGTTGGCCACCGCGTCGTGCACGCAGGCGAGAGGTATGCCGGCTCCGTTTTGATTAACGAAGATGTCATGCATGCACTTAGGCAATGTATAGAACTTGCCCCCTTACACAACCCGCCCAATATCATGGGCATTGAAGTATGTGCAAAGCTGATGCCTAACGTCAAGCATGTGGCGGTCTTTGATACGGCGTTCCATCAGACGATGCCGCAGACCGCGTATCTATACGGGGTGCCGCTGTCACTGTACAGAAAGTATGGCCTCAGGCGCTATGGGTTTCACGGCACATCGCATCGCTATGTTTCCGAGCGCGCTGCGCACATGCTTGGGAGACCTACCAGTGAAGTGAAGGTCATCACTTGCCATCTCGGCAACGGTGCGTCAGTAGCAGCTATCGATGGTGGAAGGTCCATTGACACAAGCATGGGATTCACGCCCTTAGAAGGGCTTATTATGGGGACCCGCTCGGGAGACCTCGACCCCGCTGTTGTACCCTTCCTGATGGAAAAGGAAAACATGAACAGCGAACAAATCAGTAGTTTCCTGAACAAAAAGTGCGGCGTCATGGGTATTTCTGAGGTCAGCAGCGACTTTCGTGTCATCGAAGAGGCTGCGGCTAAGGGCAACGACCAGGCGCAATTGGCGCTAGACATGTACTACTATCGCGTGCGCAAGTACGTAGGCGCCTACGCCGCAGCGCTAGGGCGCGTTGACGCCATAGTGTTTACGGCCGGTCTCGGCGAGAACTCACCCGAGGTCAGGGAGGCCGTGTGTAAGCACCTTGGATTCATGGGTGTAGAACTAGACCTCGCTAAGAACCGCGTCCGCGGCAAAGAAGTAGACCTGAGCAGTGAGGGCGCTAAAGTGAAGGTGCTCCTAATCCCAACCAATGAGGAACTGATTATCGCCCGCGACACAAGGGAACTCGTAACCTCACACTAAGAATTGACGCTACCACACACACTGTGTATAATCTATGAGGTGTTGGACATGAAGGTTGTTGTTAGCGAGCTCTGTGAGTCTACATCTTGGCGCGACTTTGAGTTTGCCCTATCCATGACCCCCATAGAACTACAGGGGTCCGACTTTGTGCCGCTAACGCCCCCGCATGTCAGTCTGCGGTTGCGCCGCGAAGGCAATCATGTCGAGGTGGAAGCGGTTGTTCACGCACAGATGCAGTCCTTTTGCGCGCGGTGTCTAGCGGACTCTGTAACTGATCTGAATGTAGCGCTGACGGACGAGTGGCCGCTATGCACAACGAGTGATGAGACAGACGACTTCTTGGCCTCTCCTTTCGTAGAGGATGCGGGTCGCACAATAGACTTAGCAGAATTCGGGTCGGCCCTACTTGTGGAGCACTTGCCTACGCGAGTGCTGTGCGCGGATGACTGTCGGGGTCTTTGCCCTAGTTGCGGGTTAAACCGCAATCATGGCGAGTGTGCTTGCGGTCAACAGGAGATAGACCCACGCCTAGCGGTGTTAGGACGTTTGCTGCATGACAAAGGAGGTGTTAGAGATGGCACTACCAAAAAGAAAAACATCTAAGGCACGTCGCGATAAGCGCCGGGCCAACTGGAAATTAACTTCTCCCGGCCTAGTATCTTGCCCACAGTGTCATGAGGCCAAACTTCCTCATCGCATTTGTACCGCATGTGGATACTACAAGAACAAAGTTGTGGTTGCACAAGCGGCCAAGTAGAGCAGACCAGAAAGGCGCAAGTTCGCCTTTCTTTGCTTTCTGAGATCCTAAAGCGAGGAGAGCATCCTCCGTGCAAAATGTGTGCACAAAAATGTGTTGAATCAATAATTTCAGATGCAGTATACTTAGATGGTCAATCCACGGGCAGGGCGGTGGTTGGCCAATGTAAAAGGCGAGGTGTTTCGCTTGCGTATAGCAGTCGACGCGCTAGGCGGCGACCACGCCCCCCACGCGATTGTGGCCGGGGCATTAGAGGCGGTGCGGGAAAAGGACTTTACCGTAGTGCTGGTGGGGCCGGAGACTGTCCTCGCTCCCCGGCTTGCAGGCACAGGGTTGGCAGGCCGCGTTGAAATCGCAGAAGCAACGGAGGTAATCTCTGACCTAGACAGCCCTAGTCTGGCTGTGCGACGCAAGAAGCAATCCTCTCTCGTGGTTGCGGCTAACCTATTGCGTACAGGCCAAGTTGATGCAGTAGTCACGGCGGGTAGCACGGGCGCATTTATGGCGGCAGGGCTCTTGCTTGTGGGGCGCCTTGAGGGTATTGATCGGCCTGCGTTAGCGCCGCTGATTCCTACGCGCAATGGGCGCGGCGTGATGCTGTTAGACGCCGGGGCGAACGTGGACGCCAAACCCGAGCACCTCATGCAGTACGGAGTTATGGGGGCGCTGTACGCCGCTAAGGTGTTGCACCGCGACAACCCGAAAGTAGCCTTGCTTAACGTCGGCACGGAAGAGGGCAAGGGGAACCAAGTGAGCAAAGAAGCCTTCCTCTTACTAAAAGGCGCAGACCTTAATTTTGTAGGGAACATCGAGGCTAGAGAGCTCTTGGCAGGGCAGGTTGATGTCGTGGTGTGCGACGGCTTCACAGGCAATGTGCTGCTTAAGGCACTAGAGGGGATGGCGGCTACATTTGCGTCCATGCTTAAAGAGCACATGACACGT
>CAYGHR010000001.1:12282-14377 GCA_964349715.1 uncultured Peptococcaceae bacterium | reverse complement strand
GGTGCAAAAGCAATTGGACATCCACGTGGTGCCCCTCTTTGTTATCTTTGGGGAGACTAGTTATCGCGACGGAGCGGACATTACTAGCAAGGCTTTCTTTGAAATGTTGCCAAAGAGCCAGTCTCACCCTCGCACTTCTCAGCCTTCCCCAGGTGACTTCAGTGAAGTGTACGAGCGCTTGCTGTCTACCCACGACGAGATTTTCTCCCTCCATATATCGTCCGGCGTTTCCGGTACATATCAGTCCGCTGTGCTAGCTCGCGACACGCTGGCAACCCCGCGCATTACCGTGCTGGACAGCAGAAGCGCGTCACTCGGGCTCGGGCTGGCTGTGATTGCGGCGGCGGAAGCGCGTAACGCCGGGAAAGGCTTGCCGGAGATTGTAGCGGCCGCGAAACGCGTATGTGAACAGCAAACTCTCCTTATCTCGGTGGACACACTCGAGTACCTGCGGCGTAACGGGCGCATCGGCAAAGCTAGCGCACTCCTCGGTACATTGCTTAATGTCCATCCCTTGCTCCGTTTTGCGGACGGGGCCGTATCGCCACACGCGAAGATTCGAGGCAAGATGAGCAAGGTGCTGCAGTGCATGGTTGACGCTGCGGGTGAGTTTGTACCTCACGGACAACAAGTAGAAGTCGCAATTGTGCACGGCAATTGTCCGGAGCGGGTAGAAGAGCTAAAAGCGATGCTGGCCAGTGCGTATCGTGTAAATGGCGTGTTGACAAACGTCATTAGCCCAGTAATTGGGGTGCATGTGGGCCCCGGCGCTATCGGCCTTATCGTTGTACCCAAGTAGGGAGGACACTATGGAGGACATTTTTGCGCGCGTGCGCGCGGTAACGGCGCGAGTTCTGCGTATGGACCCGAGCAGAATTGACCTTGATTCGCGTTTCAGGGTTGACCTCGGCGCGGATTCCATAAACCTAATTGAGATTGCCATGGGGTTAGAGCAGGAGTTAGACATTACGCTTGATGACGATGAGGTCGCCAACATAGTCACGGTCGAAGACGCTGTGCGCTACATCGCCAAGCACATTTGAGGTGGAACACTACCATTGAGCAGAATACGCTCGCTAGCTGAACGCCTTGGTTTTTCGCCGCAGGACGAAGGGCTCGTCAAACAAGCTCTGACTCATGCCTCATATGCTCATGACAACCCTAGGAGCCTTGACAACGAGCGCTTTGAGTTTTTGGGCGACTCTGTTTTGTCGCTGCTCTGTAGCTCCCGTCTGTACGGGAAGTTTCCTTCTCTATCTGAGGGACAGCTTAGTCGCTTGCGGGCAAGCCTAGTGTGTGAGGCCGCGCTCACTTCTATTGCGCGCTTGTTTGACCTGCAAAGCAGTGTTCTGCTGGGGCGTAGCGCCCTAGGCAGCAATGGTGCCGCAAGTCCAAGGATTCTCGCGGGTTGTGTGGAGGCCTTGTTAGGTGCTGCATATCTTGTGGGCGGGCTCCCCCGTGCGGAGGAGTTGTTTCAGCTGTTTTACGCCGACATGCTAGACAACGCGGACGCTACCGCTCTGGATGCAGATGCTAAGAGCGCACTGCAGGAGTTAGCACCTGACGCTGTGAGCTACGAGTTGCTCGCTTACAGCGGTCCGGACCACGACCGCACTTATCGTGTACGGGTCTCCGTTGACGGACGTGCGATGGGCATCGGAGAAGGGAAGAGCAAGAAGGCAGCTGAGCAGGCGGCCGCGGCGGAGGCGCTGCGAAATCTTCGTGCTTAGCTAAGCAAGACTCCCCCGGCAAGAGCATATACATGACTGTAGCTACCCAAAAGAAGCTCTAAGCGCGGTAGAGGGGGAGACGCAGTTGGATGTCTTGAAAGTTTCGGCCAATTCAAGTCCCAAATCAGTCGCAGGTGCTTTGGCGGCAGTGCTGAGGGAGCGGGGCACAGCTGAACTGCAAGCCGTGGGGGCAGGAGCGGTAAACCAAGCGGTAAAGGCGATCGCCATCTGCCGCGGGTTTGTTGCCGCGAACGGCCTCAACCTAGTGGCCACACCCGCCTTTGCGGACATCTACATTGAGGGGGAGGAGCGCACGGCCATTCGCTTTATCGTAGAGCCCAAGTAACCGTAACACCGGGGACGGG
>CAYGHR010000001.1:9055-12182 GCA_964349715.1 uncultured Peptococcaceae bacterium | reverse complement strand
GGAGGGGAAACCCTATGAGGATGAAGAGGATTGAGATAAGCGGGTTTAAGTCCTTTGCCGATAGAACTGAGTTTGAGCTAGGCGAAGGACTCACTGCCGTCGTCGGGCCTAATGGAAGCGGCAAGAGTAACCTAGCTGAGGCCGTTAAATGGGTGCTCGGCGAGCAGTCGGCGAGGCTCCTGCGCGGTACGCGCATGGACGACGTCATCTTCTGTGGGACAGCGAAGCGCAAAGGCGTAGGGCTAGCGGAAGTAACGCTCGTGTTTGACAATAGTGACGGGCGATTGCCACTAGACCTCTGCGAGGTGGCCATCACCCGTAGGGTGTATCGCGCAGGCGATGCTGAGTACTTCATTAACCGCAAGGCCTGCAGGTTGCGGGACATCGCGGAACTGTTTCTTGACACAGGTATAGGCAAGGAGTCCTACTCCTTCGTCGGACAGGGACGCATAGAAGAAATCCTTAGTAGCGATGCGCGCAGTCGCAGGGTCATCTTTGAAGAGGCAACGGGCATTTCCCGCTACAAGTTGCGCAAGAAAGAGGCCGAGATGCGCCTCGGTGATACGGCGGGGAACATGCGCCGCATTCAAGATATAGACTGGGAGCTCAAAACGCAACTAGAGCCTCTTGTCGGTGAAGCAGAGCGAGCTAAGCACTACCTGCACATGACGGAAATGCGGGATAGCCTAGAAAAAGAACTGCTGCTGTACGAAGTGGCCCTAGCTGAACGGCAGCACCAAACCCTACATACCCAAGCGCTGCGCGTCAGTGACGATTGCGTCCACTGTGAGTCCCGCCTTCAGTTACAAGAAGCACAGCAAGCGAGTAGTTCTCTCACGGCAAGCGTCGACTTGGCGGCGTTTCGGGATGCTGAACGGGACCTTCTGCAACACACATTGCTGTGCGAGCAGCGGAGCGAGCGGCTCAAAGACACGGCAGGAGAGCATGAGCGAGCAGTGTCCCGTTGGCAGCAAGCAACAGTTGCACTCGACCGCCTGCTGCTTGAGGAAGATAGACTGGAGCAGGAGTTGTCGCACGCTTCGTCGGAGCTAAGCGTCTTTAAGCGCAATCTAAGCGAGAAGGCGGCTGCGCTCGGGGATTGCCCTGAGTCTGGGGCCGAACACACATCTCGACTCGACAGCGAGCATGCGGCCGATCTGGCTGCTCTTGAGGAACGAATTCACGTAGTGCGCGGAGCGCTAGCCGAACGCGAAAAGGAGACTCAGGTCTTAAACGAGACGTTTCTCAGAAAGGCAGAGCAGCACCGCTCTCTCATGGGCCGGATAGAGGGCCTGAGCGCAGAGCAAGAAGAGAGAGAGCATAAGCGGGAGGATTTGGCGCGCGGGCTTGCAGAGACTACAGCGCGGCTCGCGGACGTCGCAGCGCGTCTACGGCAGCTAGAAGGGGAGGCCCTGCTACGTGAGCAGCGCCGTCAACGTACAGAAGCCGAAGGGCACGGAGCCCTAACCCGTCTGCGAACGCTCGAGGCCAGTGAGCGGCAGATGGAAGGACTCAGCCGCGGGGCACGGTTCGTGTTAGGACTGAACATGCGCGGCGTGCTTGGCGTTGTTGGAAACCTCCTGACTACGGAGGAGCGATACGAAGTCGCGGTAGAGGTTGCTCTAGGCGCACAGGTAGGCGACATCGTGACCGATACGGAGTCTACAGCCAAAAAGGCCATCGCTGCACTAAAAGAAAAGGCGCAGGGTCGCGCCACTTTTTACCCGCTCGATACGCTCAAGCCGCGCGACCTGCGGGAGTTCCCCGTGCGCGCCGCTGCCGCGAAGGGGTGCTTAGGCCGAGCGGTTGACTTAGTGAAGTTCTCCCCGGAGTTAGCTCCGGTGGTAAGACATACACTAGGCAACGTACTGGTCTGTGACGGGCTCGAGTCTGCGTCACAAGTAGCTGCTCTCACTGGGGTTACATGGCGGATAGTGACACTCGATGGGGACCTCGTGCTCCCAGGCGGGTCGATAACCGGGGGTAGCCGACCGGAACGACAGGCATGGTTACTGTCTCGCCGTCGCGAGCTCGAGGACGCTGCTGCCATTCTGGAGGAAAAGCGCTCACTAGAGGAGTCCATCGCCGCTGAGATAGCGAAAGTGCGAGAAGAAGCCGCACAAACTGCGACAACCCGTCAGAAGCTAACCGGCGAGGTCGACAGGATGGAAAAGGAACTTAGGGAGCTGCTGCAAGTCATTGCCCGTCTAACCGAAGAGAGGCGTTTCCTGTCGGACGCGACCTCAACTTTAGTTGCTGAGTTGACACGGTATCAGACCGAGCAGTGCGGAGTTGCCGCCGAAATCGATAATTTGAAGTCCCGCATAGCAGAACTTACTGGTTTAAGGGAGCAAGCGCTGCGCACCACAGAAGATATCGCCGCCCGCCAAGCCGCCAAATCCGCGCGACGCCTAGAGCTCGCGATTGAAGTCGCCCGCCTTGAGTCTCAGGTCGCCCTAGTTACACCACAAATTGTGGAGCGCAAGCGGATGCTTGCGTCAGCGAAAGAGCGACGGGAGAACGGAGAACGAGAAGTGGCGGAGGCTGTGACTGCCACCGAAAACCTAAAGGAGCGCATGGGAACGCTAGAGGCAGAGATAACCCTCTTGCGCGGTAAAGTCGAGACTTTTGCCGCACACGTAGAGAGGGGCCGCGCAAAGCAAGCGCAGCATGCGGAGAGACAGGCTACATTGCACGCGACTAACCAAGCGCTACAAAGCGAACTCAACAGCGCGAGGCAGAAGCTGCACAATATTGAACTGCGGCGCGAACGGGTCGCAGCGGAGGAAGATTTCCTAAAGACGAAGCTTAGGCAGAAGTACCCCCATAGTGAGGGGCAGACCAGTGCGCTCTCTAGCCGTAGCGAGGCGGAGACAAGCATCGCCGAGCTTGACAACAAGCTCGCACAGCTCGGTCCCGTACGCATCGCGGCGATTGCGGAGAGTGAGCGACTCAGTGAGCGCATTAGTTTCCTAGCGCGGGAGCAGGATGACTTGCGGCAGGCAGAAGAGCATTTGCGCGGGGTTATGGCCGAATTAGACCAGGTGATGGGCGAGAGGTTTGTGACGGGATTTAGCTCCATCCAGAAGGCCTTTAGCGAAGTCGCCGCCCGGCTTTTTGGCGGTGC
>CAYGHR010000001.1:1628-8955 GCA_964349715.1 uncultured Peptococcaceae bacterium | reverse complement strand
ACCCATACGCGCGGCACAATGATGGCTGCGGACATGCTCTACGGCGTAACCATGCGAGAAGAGGGAGTGTCGAAAGTGCTTGCCGTCAAAGTCGCGGAGATAGCCGGAGCATAGGAGAGTGGAAATCATGGGGTTCATGAGAAAGCTTACAGACGGGCTGACCAAAACCCGCGAGCAGTTCTTGGCTAAACTTGACGCACTGCTTGTAGGGCGGAGGATAGATGAGTCCCTCTACGAGGAGCTAGAGGAGTTGCTTATCCTTAACGATGTCGGGGTAGCCGCTAGCGCACGGCTGATAGCGCATCTGCGCAAGGTAGTCAGCGAGAGAAGAGTGCAGGAGGGTCACTGCCTGCGTCCCTTGCTGCAAGAGGTAGTGTCCGAGCGGTTTGGCAAGTCCGAGGCGATAAAGCTACAGCAGGGGAGCCTCAATGTGCTCCTTGTGGTGGGTGTAAATGGCGTGGGCAAGACCACGAGCATAGGCAAGCTGGCCCAATATTACTGCGAGCAGGGCCTTAAAGTGATGTGTGCAGCCGCAGATACCTTTCGCGCTGCGGCCGTACACCAGCTAGAGATTTGGGGGGAGCGCGCCGGCGTGCAGGTGATTGCCCATGCGGCGGGGGGAGACCCCGCAGCGGTGGTGTTCGACGCTCTGCATTCCGCCCGGGCTAAGGGCATAGACCTGCTGCTTGTCGACACGGCAGGCCGACTGCATAACAAGACTAACTTGATGCAGGAGCTCAGCAAAGTGCGCCGCATTATCGAACGTGAAGCACCGGGTGCGCTGCGGGAGATTCTGCTCGTCGTCGATGCCTCCACGGGGCAGAACGCGCTAAGTCAGGTCAGGGAGTTTTCGCAGATTGTACCGCTTACCGGTATCATCTTGACTAAGCTCGATGGCACGGCTAAAGGCGGCATAGTGCTAGCCATCCAAGAAGAACAACAGGTCCCCATTAAACTCATCGGAGTAGGGGAGAAGGCAACCGATTTGCGCCCCTTCGACCCCCAAGAATTCGCCGCCGCTCTCCTCTCCTAGCCTCGCAACACCGGAGACGCGCAACATTGGGGACGTTACATTTTGTTTTTCCACTGTCAAGTAAATTCACTTGACGGCTCTTCGCGTGTCTGCTATGCTCATTGCGGCGTAGCGCAAGGGGGTGTGCGACGTGGAACAGGGTGAAGTGGTCGCGGTGCCGGGGTTTGTCAAGATGGGGCTGCTCCTAGACTTCTACGGAGGCTTGCTCACCGAGCGTCAACTACTGGCCTGTCGCCTGTACTTTGCCGAGAACCTGTCGTTAGGGGAGATTGCCTTTGAGCTTGGCATCAGCCGTCAAGCTGTCCATGACGCAGTGCGGCGGGCTGAGCAGGCACTCGTAGCCTATGAAGACAAGTTGCGACTTGTCGCCCGTTTCGTAGAGCAGCAAAGTGAATTGCGGCGCCTACGGGAAGCTTTGCTGTTAGGGAGGACTCCCGAGGTCCTCGCGCTCCTAGAGCGACTCATCACGTAGGAGGTCAGTGATGTTCAAGGTTCTTGGCGAGAGGTTGCAGGCGACCTTCAAGAAACTACGCGGCAAAGGCAAACTCAGTGAGCAAGACGTAACCGAAACGCTGCGTGAAGTGCGCATGGCACTGCTAGAGGCGGACGTCAACCTTAGGGTTGTGCGAGATTTTGTCGCTGCGGTGAAAGAGCGCGCCATCGGACAGGAAGTATTCGAGAGCCTAACACCCGGACAACACGTCATTAAGATTGTGCATGAGGAGCTCATTAAGCTGCTTGGTGGCAGTGCCAGCCGCATTAACCTAGCGCCTAATCCGCCTTCCGTCCTGATGTTAGTTGGGCTGCAAGGATCGGGTAAGACTACACAAGCCGGGAAGCTAGCGCGACTGCTCCGCAAGAATGGGCGTCACCCTTTGCTTGTGGCCTGTGATGTCTATAGGCCGGCGGCGATCGATCAACTCGAGACTTTGGGCCGACAGCTCGACATTCCGGTTTTTGCAATGCGGGAGAGCACAAATGCGGTGGAGATTGCTCGCGCCGCCAAGGAAAACGCCATGCGTCAGGGACGGGACTTAGTCATTATTGACACGGCTGGGCGCCTGCATATCGACGAACGGCTGATGCAGGAACTTAAAGACATATGCGACGCAGTGCTCCCACACGAGATTTTGCTTGTGGTAGATGCCATGACTGGGCAAGACGCGGTAACTGTGGCGGAGGCGTTTAATAAGGCCATTGCCATTGACGGCATAATCCTGACTAAGTTAGACGGCGATGCGCGCGGCGGAGCGGCCCTCTCGGCCAAAGCGGTCACAGGGAAGCCCATAAAGTACATCGGCGTGGGCGAGAAACTGGACGCTCTCGAGGTGTTTCACCCGGACCGCATGGCTTCTCGCATTTTGGGAATGGGCGATGTGCTTTCGTTGATTGAAAGGGCGGAAGAAGCTCTAGACGTAAAGCATGCGACCGAGCTCGAGCAAAAGATGCGTTCACAGACGTTTACGCTGGAGGATTTTCTCGCTCAGCTGCAGCAAATGCGCAACATGGGCCCTTTAGACCAGCTGCTCGGGATGATTCCCGGTTTCGCACAGGCCAAACAGCTTAAAGACATGCAGTTTGACGAACGCGAGTTAAAGCGCGTCGAGGCCGTAATCTTCTCCATGACTAAAAGAGAGCGCCAGCGACCGGAGATTATTGACGGCAGCAGGCGAAAGCGTATTGCCGCCGGTAGCGGGACTTCAGTACAAGACGTCAATCGCTTGCTCAAGCAGTTTGAGCAATCGCGCAAAATGATGAAGACTTTTGCCGACATGGGAAAGCGTGGCGGCAAGAAGGCAAAATTCCCTCTGATTTAGGGAAGACTTGAAAGGGGGTGACACTAATGGCAACAAAAATACGGCTCAAACGGATGGGTGCAAAAAAGGCGGCCTTCTATCGGTTAGTGGTCGCTGATTCTCGCTCACCTCGCGATGGGCGTAACATTGAGGAGGTAGGCTACTACAATCCCGTGGCGAACCCCGTCGTGATCGAGATTGACCGCGAAAGAATAAGCTACTGGCTCGGACAAGGTGTCCAAATGTCGGACACCGTGCGGAGTTTGCTCAACCGCGCGGGCGTACTGGAGAAAGCCTAAGGAGGTGTTCCTCATGCGTGAGTTAGTGCTGTTTATCGCCAAGTCCCTAGTAGCAGAGCCTGACAAAGTCCACGTGACAGAAGTGCAAGGGGAAGACGGAATCATATTCAAGATTTCTGTGGCCAGTGAGGATATTGGGAAAGTAATCGGCAAACAAGGGCGTATTGCCAAAGCTATCCGCACTGTAGTGAAGGCTGCCAGTCCGCTTGACCAACGCGTTTTCGTGGAAATTGACTCCTAAGGCCGTATTGAGACGTCTATGCAAAACAGCGAACTGGTGGGTGTAGGTGAAGTAGTGGGAGTGCTCGGCCTCGCCGGAGAGCTCAAGGTTAAGCCTTTGTCCGACCATCCGCGCCGCTTCGCAGAGATGGCCGGAAAGCGCATACTGTGGCGACGCAAGGACGAGTTTCGCCGGGTGACCGTTCGTTCCGTGCAGCCAAGAGGTGGCCACTACGTTCTTGCGCTCGAGGATTGTCTCAGCCGCTCAGATGCAGAACAACTGGTGGGTGGCGAGCTGGTGGTTACTCTGGCTGAGGTACTGCCTTTGCCGTCGGATACTTTCTACTGCTTTCAAATCGTAGGGCTCTTGGTCTTTGATGAGAGCGGCGTCCGGCTAGGCACGGTGCGCGAGGTGCTTACCCTAAAAAGCAACGATGTGTACGTCGTAGAAGGCACGCGCGGGAGTTTCCTGCTGCCGGCACTAAAGAGCGTCGTCAAAGAAATCGACCTAGCGGGTAAGCGCATGGTTGTTACCCTGCCTCCCGGGTTGGAGGAACACGCGTGAGAGTAGATGTGCTCACTTTGTTCCCGGAGATGTTTGCTGCCGTGACTAGCATGAGTATTCTGCGGCGCGCACGTGAGCAAGGGCTGTTAGAGGTGTGCCTCACAGACATTAGGGACTTTGCTTTGGATAAGCACCGCGTAGTGGACGACTATCCTTTTGGCGGTGGCGCAGGTATGGTGCTGAAACCTGAGCCCCTAGTCGCGGCGGTAGAGTCGGTGGTTGGGCGGGCCAAAGACAGCGGTTTCGCGGAGAGCCGAGTGATACTAATGAGCCCCCAAGGTACAGTGCTAACGCAAGCGCGAGCTACCGAACTGTCAAGCCTGCAGCACCTCGTGCTCATTTGCGGGCATTACGAAGGGATTGACCACCGCGTGACGCAATTAGTCGTGCATGAGGAGATTTCCGTTGGCGACTATGTTCTCACGGGCGGCGAGTTGCCGGCAATGATTGTTATTGACTGCGTAGCGCGGCTATTGCCGGGTGTGTTGGGTTGCTCCGAGTCAACGACAGAGGAGTCCTTTGCCGCTGAACTAGTGCTCGAATACCCTCACTACACCCGACCGCGGGAGTTTCGCGGACTACCCGTACCCGATGTGTTGCTCTCAGGCAACCACAAAGAGATTACCAGATGGCGACGCGGCCACTCACTGCGGAGGACACAGGAGAAGCGACCGGAGTTGCTTGGATCTAAACTCAGCAGATACGATCGCGAGTGCCTAGAACTAGCCAATGAGGATTCAGCGGATTTCTATAGTCTAAGAAAGGAGGGTTTCTAAGTGGAAGTGATCAAGAGCATTGAGATGATGCAACTGCGTCAAGATGTTCCTAATTTTAAGGCTGGGGACACAGTGCGCGTGCATGTTAAAGTTGTTGAGGGCAACCGGGAACGTATCCAAGTTTTTGAGGGTACAGTCATTGCTCGCCACGGCGGCAGTGTGCGCGAGACGTTTACCGTGCGCCGCATTTCCTCCGGTGTTGGGGTAGAGCGCATTTTCCCTGTACATTCTCCCCGCATTGAGCGCATCGAAGTAATGCGCCGCGGTAGAGTGCGTCGTGCTAAGTTATACTACCTTCGTAGCTTAACAGGTAAGGCAGCCCGCATTCGGGATATGCGCTAAGAGCAGCTATGCCAAAGTCGTGGCGTACCGAAGTCCTAGAGTGGGGCAAAGCCTTTGCTCTGGCCATTATCCTAGCGCTTGTCATCCGCGTCTTCCTTATTGAGGTCTACATCGTGGACGGCGTGTCCATGCAGCCTTCGCTCCACCACGGGGAGAGAGTCTTGGTGAACAAACTAGTTTATCGCTTTAGTGGGCCAAGCGCTTCTGACGTAGTTGTGTTTCGCTACCCCCGCGACCGCGAGCGTGACTTCATAAAGCGCGTCGTGGCGGTGGCGGGACAGACAGTAGAGACGCGCGAGAATCACGTCTATGTGGATGGAGTGCGCCTTACGGAGCCGTATCTCGGTGTCCCCACCCATGGGGCCTTCGGCCCGGTACAGGTGCCGGAAGGTACTGTTTTCGTCATGGGGGAC
This sequence comes from uncultured Peptococcaceae bacterium, assembly GCA_964349715.1. Lineage (GTDB taxonomy): Bacteria > Bacillota > UBA994 > UBA994 > UBA994 > UBA994. The sequence goes on along the minus strand of CAYGHR010000001.1, from coordinate 3,512 downwards.
AACCGCAACTTCAGCCTCGATTCACGTGACCCCGCGGTCGGGTTTATCCCCCTAGCAGAGATTAAAGGTGAAGCCATGCTTATCTTCTGGCCCTTGCCGCAACTTCGACTGGTTGCGCACTAGCGACATGACCATTCAGTGGTTCCCCGGTCACATGGCTAAGGCGAAGCAGCTCTTAGCCGAGTGCATCCCCCTGGTGGATGTGGTTATTGAGCTTAGGGACGCGCGCATTCCGCTGTCTAGCGGTAACCCTCTGCTGGGGCAGATGTTAGGCGGAAAGCAGAGGGTCATCGCCCTGACTAAGCCCGACCTTGCCGACGAGCGCCGTACCGCCGCTTTCGCGGCGCGCTTTAAGAGCGAGGGTCTTGCCTGTGTGACAGTAAACGCGCGTGACAACAAAGGCACGCGCGAGTTGCTTAACATAGTAAAGCAGACAGCAGAGCGGACAATCCCCCGTGACCGCGCGAGCGGCAAGGCTCTGCGTATGCCACGCGTAATGGTTGCAGGCATCCCCAATGTCGGCAAGTCCAGCCTTATCAATGCGCTTTGTGAGCGCAAAGCAGCCCGCACAGGTGCTTTGCCGGGGATAACTCGTGCCAAGCAGTGGATTCGGCTCCCCTCGGGGGTGGAGATCCTTGACACCCCCGGCCTGCTGTGGCCTCGCCTTGAGGACCCTAGTGTTGCTTTCCGCCTCGCTGTCACGGGGGCTATAGGGGAGGGCGGGTTTGATAACCGCGAATTAGCGGAACGTTTGGTGGAGTTTCTCGCCCTCGCGTATCCCGCTGCGCTCATGGAAAGGTTCGGGATAGCGGCGGCCCCGGACATGATTGCTCCCGACATCTTGTCGAAGATAGGGGAACGGCGAGGGTGTCTACTGGCGGGTGGGCAAGTCGATCTGTCCCGCGCGGCAGACTTGCTCCTGCAGGAGTTTCGCCTCGGGAAGCTAGGAAGATTCACGCTCGATAAGGAGTGAGCGCGCCGTGCTCGAGCTAGAAAATAAGTATTGGGCGCAAGGCTACCGCCGTATCTTGGGTATGGATGAAGTGGGACGAGGAGCCTTGGCCGGGCCGGTCACTGTGGGCGGGGTCATCTGGTTGCAGGGCGTGGCAGGAGAAGGCATTCGTGACTCTAAGGCACTTACCCCGCGCGAGCGCGACCGACTTTCCTCGTACATAACGACAACAGCCTGCGCGTACGCTTGTGTCAGCCGGGACCAGTCCTATATCGATGCCCATGGGATTGTGGAGGCCATTTACAGCTGCCAGGAAGAAATCGTGGCGAGGCTCGAGCCCGATGTCTTGCTGCTAGACGCCTTTCACTTCCCGCGTGCGCACCCCTCCTTAGTACAGGAGGCTATAGTGAAGGGAGACCAACTATCGCTCTCTATTGCTGCCGCGAGCATCATCGCCAAAGTAGAACGCGACAAGGTAATGTGCGACTTAGATGGTCAATACCCGGGCTTTGGGTTAAGCGCGCACAAAGGCTATGGCACGAAAGGTCACTTTGCCGCATTGGCGTTAAATGGGCCCTGTGCTCTGCATCGCCGGAGCTTCCTTGCGCGTTGGGATAAGTCCCGTGTCTAGTCGCGCGGTTGGCAAACGCGGCGAAGAGCTGGCAGGGCAGTATCTAACGGAGCGAGGCTACAAGATTTTATTTCGTAACTATCACGGCTCTCGCGGCGAGATCGATCTCATCGCCATGCACGGAGGCACATTGCTGTTTATCGAAGTCAAGTACAGACGCGACCTCGACCAAGGACACCCCGCCGAGGCCATCACCCCGCGCAAACTGGCACACTTCCGCTCAGCTGTAACTGAGTTTCTCCTAAGCGGCGAAGCACCTCCCTTTAGTGCCCTAAAGTTTGATGCGGTATGTATCATAGAG
>CAYGHR010000001.1:0-1528 GCA_964349715.1 uncultured Peptococcaceae bacterium | reverse complement strand
ACACGTCAGGAGTGACACCATGCTGGCAAAAGTTCTGGGCTCAACAGTATATGGCATAGAGGCGTACCTCGTAGATGTAGAGGTAGATGTAGCGCTAGGGCTTCCGGCCTTCGACATTGTAGGACTACCGGACACGGCCGTACGGGAGGCGCGCGAGCGTGTTCGCTCCGCAGTCAAGAACTGCGGGTTTGAGATGCCACCCCGGCGCATCACGGTTAATCTGGCTCCTGCGGACTTGCGCAAAGAAGGGTCGGGCTTTGACTTGCCTATTGCTATAGGTTTGTTGGTGGCGTCCGGGCAGCTCGATGCGTCGGTGTTAGCCGATGCTGTTTTCGCCGGCGAGCTGTCGTTAGACGGCGCATTGCGTCCGATTCACGGGGCGTTACCCATGGCTTTAGTCGCCAAACGGGAAGGGCACAGTTTCGTCGTGCCTGCAGACAATGTGCGCGAAGCTACGCTGGTAGAAGGGTTGCCCGTAACTTTTGCGCATAGCCTCTCCGAGCTAATTGGCATTTTGCGAGGCAAGAGCCCGTGCCCTCCCGCGCCCGCCGTCACTCTGTGTGACGCTACATCAACCTGCGATTTTAAGGACATCGCCGGTCAGGAACAAGCTAAACGCGCCTTAGAGATTGCCGCAGCAGGGGGCCACAACGTGTTGCTCGTAGGTCCCCCGGGTTCCGGCAAGACACTTTTGGCGAGGCACTTGCCGTCTATTCTACCACCGATGCAACCGCAGGAAGCACTAGAAGTCACCAAGATTTTCAGTGTGGCGGGCCTGCTCGCCGACCGCGGTGCGCTCATGTCGGAGCGGCCCTTTCGCGCGCCTCACCACTCTATTTCTTATGGCGGACTAATCGGAGGGGGCAAGGTTCCGCAGCCGGGGGAAGTTAGTCTTGCCCACCACGGAGTGGTCTTTCTGGACGAGCTACCGGAGTTCAGCAAGCGCGTGTTGGAGCAGTTGCGTCAACCGCTAGAAGACGGTAGCGTGACTATCGCCCGCGTAAGCGCAACCCTTACCTATCCGGCGCAGTTTATGCTGGTGGCGGCCATGAACCCTTGCCCCTGCGGGTATCTAGGCGATAAGCTCAAACCTTGTACATGTTCCGCGGGGGATATTGCGCGCTACCAAGGCAGAATCTCAGGCCCACTCCTTGACCGCATTGACCTGCAGCTCTCTGTGCCGCGCCTTGAGTATCACGAGTTGTCCAGTCGGGCACAGGGTGAATCCTCTGCCACTATGCGCGGCAGGGTCATGCAGGCGCGCAGGCGGCAAGAGGCGCGACTCGCGCCTTTCGGCCTTTTTTGTAATGCCCGCCTGCAACATAAACACCTGCGTCGTCTGGCAATTGCGCCCGCGGCCGAACAGTTATTAAGGAACGCCTACGCCAAGCTGGTATTGTCAGCACGGGCGCATGACCGCATCCTCAAGGTGGCGCGCACTATCGCTGATCTCGCCGCTAGCGAAATCATTGAGGCCGCGCATATTGCCGAAGCCATAAGCTATCGCACAGGAGCGGGGTTGGGGTAG